>DATEQL010000348.1:0-9570 GCA_035272665.1 Allostellaceae bacterium | reverse complement strand
GTCGCGGGTATCGACCTGCACTTCGACCAGCAGCGGCGCGGCGGTCGGCACGAGCCGCATCAGGGTCTCGGCTTCCTTCAGCACCGAGCCGGCAGGCCGCGGCGCCACGTCGAGCACCATCGCATCCTCGGGTGCGGTTATCACCGCGAGCTCGTGGCGCAGCTGCGCCTTCGACAGCCGCGCCGCCGTGGCGTCGCGGTCGCTACGGGTCTGAGCCATCTCCTCGGACAGCTTGCGCTGCCATTCCTGGACAAAACCGTCCCGATCGGCCTGAGCTTCGGCGATTTGCTCCTTGAGCTTCTCTTGTTCGCCAAGATTGGTCTCGAGCCGGGACTTGGCGTCGACCAGATGCTGGCTCGCATCGAGCAGCTTGAGCTTAGAAGCGAGATCCTTGGCAACCAGCTGCTGGTAGATGTTCTCCGCCTCACCCGCCAGCCGTATCTGCTCCTGCAGGCTTTTGGCCTCGGCCAGGTGGGCAGCCAGATCCGATTTCGCCTGCTCGACCTTGTGTTCGGCGGCGCTGAGCTTTGCCGCGTACTCCTCGTGCCGTTTGCGCAAGACATCGCGCTGCGTCGCCTCGTCGGGGTTGGGGTTGTACGGATCGTACACCCGGCCCGCGAGTTCGGCATCGAGCCGGTCGAAGGTCGCATCGAGAGTGCGCAGCTTGGCCATAAGCTCGTCCCGGTCGGCTTGGGTGAAGGTCGGGTCGAGCGTCGCCAGCAGGTCGCCCTTTTTGACCTGCTGCCCCATCTTGACCGCGACCGAGCGCACCACCGCCGTTTCGACCGGTTGGATCACGATTTCGCCGTCGCGGGTGACGATCTTGCCGTTGGCGCTGACGACGACGTCGACCTTCAAGATCGCGAGCGCCGCCGCCGTAACGGCGACGAGGCCGACCATCAGCCACAGGACGAGCCGCTGCTTCGGCGGAACCGTCAGCACATTTTGGAAATCGTAGTCGATCAGCGCCCGCGGCGTCGGCGCGCTCGACGGCGCCGCCGTCACCGCGGCGCGGCGGCCCGGGGGAACGCTGACGAGGCTCACTGATATACCCTCGCCTGCTGGCTCCACAGCTGCTTGTAGGGCAGGCAACTGCCGAGCAGCGCCTCGTGCGGGCCGACCTGCACCAGGCGGCCCTGGTCGACGACGATGATGGCATCGGCGCGGGCGACAAAAGAGAGCCGGTGGGTGATGATCACGATCGTCCGGCCGCGCGCCATTGCGGCGAGATGCTGCTGGATGATGGCCTCGCTCTCGGGATCGAGCGAACTCGTGGCCTCATCCAGCACCAGCACCGGCGGGTCGTGAATGAGCGCGCGCGCGATCGCCAAGCGCTGGCGCTGCCCGCCCGACAGGTTGGCGGCACTCTCCTCGAGCATCGTCGAATAACCTTGCGGCAGCCGCTGGATGAACTCGTGCGCGCCGGCGAGCTGGGCGGCACGCACGACCTCGTCCAATGTGGCCGCCGGCTTGGTCATAGCGATGTTCTCGCGCACCGTGCCGCGGAACAGAAAGTTCTCCTGCAGGACGACGCCGATCTGGGTGCGCAGATGGGCGAGATCGAGCTCCTTCAAATCCTGCCCGTCGATGTTCACGAGCCCCGCTTGCGGCCGATAGAGCCCTTGGATCAGCCGGGTGATCGTCGTCTTGCCCGACCCGCTGCGGCCGACGATGCCGACGATCTGACCGGGCTCGATCGTGAACGAGATGTCCTTGATCGCCGGTGTCGGCGAACCCGGGTAATGGAAGGTGACGTCCTCGAATTCGATCTGGCCGCGGATTGCCGGCGCTAGCTGGCCGCTCGACGGTTCGGGTGCCGTCTGCATCAGCTGAGCGAGGAGCTTTAGCGACAGGACACAGCGTTGATAATCCTGCATCAGCGTCGAGGCATGGATCAGCGGCTGGACCAGGCGCAGCCCGAGCATGTTGAAGGCGACGAGCGCGCCGACCGTCATCTGGTCGTTGAGCACGAACAATGCGCCGAGCGCGCCGATGCCCACGCTCATGCCGCGTTCGAGGCTGGTGACGACGCTGCGGGCGCGCGCGGAAGTGTGGTCGAGCGACAGCGTCTTGCTTGCCGCCTCGTCGGTATAGCGGCGCCAGCGCAACATCGAGCGTGGCTCGAGCGCCAACGTCTTGATCGTCGCGATGCCGTTGAGGATCTCGAACAGGAAGGCCTTGCGTCGGCCCTCGATCTGGTTGACCTCGTTGAGCTGGCTGCGAAATCGGCGCGACATCAGGGCCAAGGTGACAAAGGCCGCCGCCGACACGGCGAGCACGATCAAGGTCAGACGCCAGGAATAGATCAGCAATACCGGCAGAAAGATGACAATAGCGAGTGAATCGAGGACCGTATTGAACAGCCGGCTCGCGAGAAAGTCGCGGACGTTGTTGGCCTCCTGCAGCCGGTACGCCACGACCCCCGAAGGATTGGCGTGGAAATAGTCGATCGGCAGTCGCAGCAGATGCTCGATCGTGCTGGTGGCGACTTGATGGTCGAGCTTGCGGGTGATGAAGGCGAGCAGGTAATTGCGCAGATAATTGAACCCGGCATCGAAGAGTATCAGTACGCCGACACCGGCACTGATCGCATAGAGCGTCGAGAAGGCCTGGTTCGGGATCACCTTGTCGACGAGCAGTTGGAAGAAGATCGGCACCGAGAGCGCGATCAGATGCATCGTCAATGCCGCGACCACGACGTCGCGCATCAGGCTGCGCTCGGCGAAGAGCTTTGAGGTGAACCAGGAGAAGCCGAAGGCGGCATCCGCCTTGCTCGGCGGCAACGGCGTGATCACCAGGGCGTCGCCCTGCCACGCCCGCTCCAACTCCGCGCGCCCGAGAAAGAACGGCTCGCCGTCGCGGAACAGCGGGTCGGAGACGGCGACCTCCTCCGGCCCGTCGCGCCGCACACCCACCAGGACGACGACGTTCTTGTTCTCGAGCAGCAAGAGGATCGGATGGCTGAACGGGGTCGCGCGCAGGCTGTCCCAGTCAAAGCGGCCCCGCTCGGCGCGCAGACCGAATTCTTGGGCCAATTCGACCAGGCGCGAGACCGGCACGGTATCGCCGTCGATCAGGCTACGGCGGCGGACCGCCCCGACCTCGGCATAGACCCCGTTCTGCGCCCCGAGACGAAAGAGGCAAGCGAGCGCCGACTCGCAGCAGACGACATCGCCGGCGGGCGGGTCTGCCGGTGGAGGGTCTGCTGGTGGAGGGTCTGTCGCCTGGGCGTGGGTGGCTGTTTCGATGGTCATGGCGGCAAAACGGCTTACGCAAATTGCGAGCGGCGCGCGCTGTGCCCGCCGGCCGGACGAGCGACCGCGCGAAACCGGCCCCACGGTACGCGAGGATCGGGTGTTTGTAAACGAAGGGTAACGATCGTTAACCATTGTTAAATAAATACAACGAAAATCTCGATTTCAGGCTCGAAACGGCTGCTCTATCGGCGGCAAAACTAGGTAAAACCATTATGTTATGACGAAAATCGAGGCTCCTCGAAACAACGAATTCGGCTCGGGGGTATCAACGAAATCCAACCGGCCGGCAGGGAGCGAAAACAACGGGAGACGGGCACCCGAGAGTGGCACCCGAATGGGCGCAAAATCCGTTCTTTCGCGAGAGGGCCGGCCTTACCGCTTGCTATCGGGCGGCGGGCAATCCGGCGAGCCGACGGGCGATCTCCGCGACGATCGGGTCCCAATGGCCCGGTGCCGGTTGTCGGAACAGACGCACGGTCGGGTACCAGGGGCTGTCGGTGCGGTCGAGCAGCCAGCGCCAATCCGGAGCGAAGGGCAGCATGACCCAGACCGGCCGGCCCATCGCGCCCGCCATATGGGCGAACACGGTATCGACAGTGACCACCAGATCGAGCGAGTGGAGGACCGCCATCGTGTCGGCGAAATCGACGCCGAGATTGACCAGCGGCGCACGCCCCCAATAGGCGCCGATCTGTGCTTGCGCCGGGCCCTTCGGCAGCGATATCAGCGCCAGACGGGGCAGCTCGGTGAGCGGGGCAAAGGTCGACAATGTGGTCGAGCGATTGCGGTCGTTGACATGGGTCGGCCGCCCCGACCAGGCGATGCCGACGCGGCGATACCCCGCCGGCACCAACCACGACAGCCGCTCGGCCCACATCGCGACCTTCTCCGGGTCGGCGCGAAGATAGGGAATGGGTGCGGGTATCGTGGGCAATGTGGTGCCGGCCAGCCGCGGCAGGCCGGAGAGCGCACAATAGGCGGCGAAATCGGGCTGGTTCTCCCAGTGATCGAAAGTCGTCCCGACACCGGGCTGCTGCGCGACGACGGGCCGGATCTCCGAGCTGCAGGCCACGGCGATGTCGGGACAGCGACGGGCCGCCCACGGGATGTAGCGCGCGAACTGGATCACGTCGCCATAGCCCTGGTCGGCGATCAGCAATAGCCGGCCGCTCGGCATCGGGCTACCGTCCCATTGCGGCCGATCGGTCGGCGGCAGCAACTTCGGCGCATTGCCGAGGCGAAAGCGCCATTCGTACTCGTCCCAACCGCGGCGAAAATCGCCACGCAGCAGCGACGCCTCGGCGATCCCGAAATGCGCCCCGGCAAAGTCGGGGTCGAGGGCCAGCGCGCTCTCGGCGCAATAAATCGCCTCGTCGAGTTCGAGGCGGTGGTAGTGGAGGACGCCGAGGTTGTGATAGCATTGCGGGTCGCGCGGCGTCAGCCCCACCGCGCGGTGGCCGGCAGCCAGCGCGTCGTCATAGCGGTCGAGGCTGCGGTAGGCCTCGCAGATGTTGCGGTGATAGAGTGCGGTCTCGGGTGCGGCGGCGATCGATCGCTCCATCAGCACTACCGCCTCGTCGATCCGCCCTTGCCGGAAGTTGACGACGCCCTTGAGATGGAGCGCGCCCGCATGCTGCGGCGCCAATGCGAGGACTTGCCCGAGCGCGTTCTCGGCCTCGGTCAACCGTCCGGCCTGCTCGTGTCCCTGGGCGAGGCCGATGAGTTCGGCGATCCGATCCGCCGGCGTGGGCGGCGCCTCTGTCGGCGGCGGGATCCGGGGCCCCGGCCGGCCCTCGCCCGGGGCGGCCTGCGCCCATGCCATCATGCCGAACCTGGTTGCAAGGTTCGATAATCGTCATCACCGGGCGTGACCCGGTGATCCACGCCTTTTTCGGCGCTGATCGAGGCGGTGGCGGGCCCGTGGATGGCCGGATCAAGTCCGGCCATGACGACCAAAGAGGCCGGCGGAGTCAAAATACTTTTGGCCATGCGTTCAAGGTCCAGGAAGCGCGGTATCAGCCGACGGCGTAGCCGAGGCGCCGGATCATCGGCTCGAGGAGCGGGACCACCGGCTCCAGCTCCTTCAGATAATGGCGATACCGGTAGCGCGAGCTGTCGTAGAGGCGCTCGGTCACCTGGGCGTAGCTCGCCGTCCGCGCATAGCGACGATTTTCCTGGAAATCGAGGCAGGACGGGTCGAACGGCGCGCCGATGAACTCGAGTAGGCGCCTTACACTCTCTTCTTGCTCGTCGACGATGTCCTCATAGCGCACCGGCAGGTAGTGCAACATCATCTCGCAGCGGTAATGCTCGACCAGCTCCATGACCCTGAGGTAGTGGCGCGCCGCCGTCTCCAGCGCATAGCTGCAATAGAAGCCGTGGGTCAGATGATTGGAGAACACCGAGAGCACGACGTCGAGCGGGTGGCGCAGCACGTGGATCAGCGGGGCGCGCGGGAACATCAGCGCGATCAGGCCGAGATGGGTCTCGTTGAGCGGCATCTTGTCGGTGAACCATTGGGCGCCCGGTTCGAGAATGCCGAGCTGCAATACGCGCTGCAGATAATAGTCGCGCAATTCGTCGAGCCCGTCGCAGCGATCGCCCATCCACAGCTCGGCCAATGCCTCGGGATAGGTCAGCGGGCTGTTCAGCATGCGCGGCATCGAGCCGGTGATCTCGTTGACAAAGGGCAGCTCGTCGCCGGCCGAGATCTGCGGATGGGCCGACAGGGTTTGCTCGACCAAGGTCGTGCCCGAGCGCGGGAAACCGAGGATGAAGATCGGCTGTGGCAGATCGTTGCGCGCCTCGGCGCGTGGCATGATGCGCAGCCGCGTCGCAGTGAAAAAGCCGCGCGAGCGGTCGACGAGCTGGCGCGCCTGCTCGTCGAGATAGACGAGACCGCTGACCTCGCGGCAGAGGCGCTTGCCTTCGGCAAAGGCGGCAAAGGCTTCCGCGTAACGTCCCATCTTGTCGAGCAGCCGGCCTTTTTCGAGGAGCTCGTTGGCGCCGAGCCCGCCGTCGCGGTTATGCCCGGCGATCGTGTCGAGCAGATCGAGCGCCTTCTCGTAGGATTGGATCCGGCCGAGCACGACCGCGCGCGACAACAGGATGCTGGGATTGCCCGGAGCGAGCTTCTCGGCGCGCTCGAGCAGTTCGGCCGCGCGCTCGAAGTTGCGGTCGGCTTCCTCCATCCGCGCCCAGCCGAGCAAGGTCTGCAACACCTCGGGTCCGGCCGCCGTCGCCTCTTCGTAGAGGCTGCGCGCCTCGGCGATGCGGCCCTGGTTCTTCAGATTCCAGGCGAGATTGGCGAGCACGATCGGGTCGCGCCGCGCCGACAATGCGATGACCTTGTGGTAATGATACTCGCCGACCCGAGGCCGGTTGGCCTCGGTCATGATCATGCCCATCAGATTGTGCGATTGCGGGTTTTCGGGCGCGATGCGCACGGCGTTCCTGGCGTGGATCTCGGCCTCGGCAATGGCACCCTTTGCCAATAAGGAGAGGGTCAGCTCGTTGGTCGCCCAGAAGGTATTGGGGTAGAGCGCCACGATGCGGCGCAACAAGGTCTCGGCCGCGCGCTCCTCGCCGCCGGCGCGGCGAATGCGGTAGAGCAGCGACAACGCGTCCGGCTGCCCGGGCATCAGTTCCAAGACTTCGAGGCAGAGCTTCTCCGCCTCGGCCGAGTTGTCCTGGCGATGCAGCTCGATTGCGCGCTCGACGACCGGAACGAGCGGCCGCGCCGCCTCGCCCGGCGGCAACATCGCCGGGTCGAGTTGGCAGCAGCGAACCGCCCGCAGCCCGCTGCCGCACGCGCATAACCGCGGATCGGTCGTCATCGTGCGACCCTAATACTAGGCGAATGCGAGGTGAAGGATCAGCGCCTTCCTCGGCAGGTCGGCAGAAGTTGTAGCGATAACACAATTTGGGGGCAATCCGATTCAACAATTAATTCTACTTCTTCTCGTTATTCGATCGGGTCGGAAATCAATTTATATCAAAGTGATATAGATTCCGGCTCCGCGCCCCTCGTAAGGCTCGGCGCGGGATGCCGGCGGTGAGCATCCGCTAAGAACGAGCTGTCCGGTCTGCTCCTCGTTTAACGTAACACGGCTGCCTGAAATTTGCGGTTTCACTCGAATGGTTCGCGCTGGCTGAAAGAGTGTCGGACATGTTGCTTGCCGAAGTCCTGCGGATACGCAATATCGAGCCGGTCTGTCACTCGAAGGTGCACGATGCAGAACGGCATCCATTTCATCTCCGGCCTGCCGCGTTCGGGCTCGACGCTGCTCGCCGCGATACTGCGCCAAAATCCGCGCTTTCACGCGGGGATGACGAGCCCGGTCGGCGGCATGTACATGGCGCTCGAGGGTGCGATGAGCCGGCGCAACGAGGCCGCGGTGTTTATTGGAGAGGCGCAGCGCCGTGACGTACTGAGGGGGCTTTTTGCCAATTACTACAGTGAGATTCAGAAGGAAAACCTGGTCTTCGATACGAACCGCGTCTGGTCCGCCAAACTGCCCGCGCTGTCGCAGCTGTTTCCGAAGGCCAGGGTCGTCTGTTGCGTTCGCGACCTCCCCTGGATCATGGATTCGATCGAGCGGCTAGTGCGCGGGAACGCGTTCGAGCTCTCCGGCATGTTCGGCTTCGAGCCGGGGAACACGGTCTATACGCGGATAAATCGCGTGGCGACCAGCGACGGGATGGTCGGGTACGCCTTGGATGCTCTCAAGGAGGGCTTTTTCGGCGAGCAGGCGTCGAGCCTCATCCTGGTCGAATACGAGGCGTTGGCGCGCGCGCCACGGCCGACCTTGCAGCATCTCTACGCGTTTCTCGACGAGCCCCCCTTCGAGCATGATTTCGAGAATGTCGAGTATGAAGCCGACGATTTCGACCTCGCCCTCGGCACGCCCGGGCTGCACCGGGTCCGACGACGGGTCGAATGGGTCGAGCGGCAGAGCGTGCTCCCGCCCGAACTCTTCCAGCGCTTCGCCAACGACATGTTCTGGCGGATACCGGCGGCCAACATCCGTCAGGTGCCGATCATTCGATCGGAGGGGTGACCCACCCCTTCCGGGTGACAGGCCGTCCGTTCGGACGCCTCAGGGAAAAATTAACGTTTATATTAGGCGCACGGCGGACTACGGCTCGTCGGAGCCATTGTACTCTGAGATATACGGTTTCGGTATGAACGGAGCCCGCGTTAATCTTTGATCCGCGTTCGGAATTGCTGCTTAGCGAGCGCGCTCGACGCCCCTAGGAAACTCGGACGACGATTTTTAACATCATTCCGGAATCGTCGGCAAACCGCAGGAAAGCTGGCCTTTCGGCAGGTGTGACCCTGCCAAATCCGGGTCAACGCTGCCAATGGTAGTATTTTACTCAAATTGGCGTTTCTTGTAAGATACGAAGGGCGACCGAGAGCGGGGAGACTAACCGGCCGCAATAGGGAGAGACATGAACGTCACTCAAACCGGTACACCGGGAATCGCGGGCGTCAGCGGAACGACGCCGGGGGCCGCCGGCACCGATGGTGGTCTCGGCGGCAACGTATCACCGACGAATTCCGGAAACGGCGTCGATACCACCAACACCACCACAGCGACGGGCGGCGCCGGCGGGATCGGCGGCAATGGCGGTGGCGGCGCCGGGACGGGCGGCAACGCCGGTGGGGGCGGCGCCGGCGGCAACGCTGCGGCGACCACGACAACGACCCTGAATGCCGCGGCCATCTCGAGCAGTGCGACGGCGGCGGGCGGGACCGGCGGAAACTCCGGCATTCCTGGCAACGCCGGAACGTCGGGTTCGGGCGCCGGCGCCGATGGCGGCGGTGGCGGCGCCGCGACGGCGACAGCCGCAGCAACCAATACCTCCGGTACGACAACCGCGTCGGCCAGCTCGATCGGCGGCACCGGCGGTCAGGGCGATGGCACCGGCTTTTCAGGCGGCGCCGGCGGGATCGCCAGCGGCACAACGGCGACGGGCAGCGGCACTTCGGCTTATGTGACCGCGAGCCAAACCGGCGGTGCGGGCGGCTACGGCGCCGGTGGTGCCGCCGGCGGATCGGGTGCGAGCAGCACGCTGAGCAACGCGGTGAGCGGCTCGACGACCGGCGGCACGCTGCGGCTGACGCAGACGGCGACGGGCGGCGCCGGCGGGTCGAGCAATGGCGGGGCCGGCGGTCAGGGCGGGGCGATGGCGACCTCGACCCTGACCTTCAACGACACGACCAACCCGACGCAGGCGAGCTCGTTGCGGGGTTACAGCACCGCCACGGGCGGCGCCGGCGGGTTCGCCCGAGGCTCGGCGAATACCG
>DATEQL010000347.1:0-2785 GCA_035272665.1 Allostellaceae bacterium | reverse complement strand
CAGAGCTCGGGCTCAAGGTAGATTATGCGTGGTTTCCGCAGGTGATCGGTTTCGTCCGAAACACGCTGCGTGCCCATCTGTGCGACTTGGTGATGGGTACCGTCGCCGGCGACGATATCATGCAGACGACCAACCCCTATTACTTCACCACCTATGTGATGTTCTATCGATCGGACAAAGGGCTTGCGGCAGATAGCGTGCAAGATCCGCACCTTGCGAGTTTGCGCCTCGGGGTCGTCGGCGGGACGCCTCCCGCCGATCTCCTCGCCCGCTACGATTTGATGGCCCACACCAAACCCTATGCGCTGACCGTCGACACCCGCTTCGAATCCCCGACCCACGAAATGGTGCAGGACGTCGTCGACGGCACGATCAACGTCGGCTTTCTGTGGGGGCCGATCGCGGGCTATTACAGCAAGCGCGACGACCTACCGCTGACCTTGGTTCCGCTCAAGAGCGAGCCCGGAGCCGCCCGCATGGAGTACCACATCGCGATGGGAGTGCGCGCCGACGAGCCCGAGTGGCGCCGCCGCATCAACGCCGTGATCCTGAAGCGCCAGCCGGAAATCACCGCGATCCTGCGCGATTACGGCGTCCCGCTTCTCAATGAGCAGGGCGAGCTCGCCACCCCCTGAAGGCGTCTGCGATGAGCCTGAGGCGGGCGATACAGAGCTTGGCTTTGTGCATTCTGCTGGTCGGCAAGATCGGAGCTCGTGCTCAAGCGCCTGAGCCGGAGGGCTATCGGCTGGGCGACTATCGTGCGCCGACACCGGCCACTGTCCCGGGCGGCGTCGTCATCGATACAGCGGCGGCATACAAATTGTGGGAAAGCGGTGCCGCGGCTTGGATCGACGTGCTCCCGGCCCCGCGCCGCCCGGCGAATTTGCCGCCGCAAGCCCTATGGATGCCGCTGCCGCGGCGCGATATCCCCGGTAGCCTATGGCTGCCCGATGTCGGTCGCGGCAGGCTCAGCCCCGAGCTCGAAGCCTATTTTCACACGTATCTCGCGGACGTCACCAAGCGTGCTCGCGACCGCCCGATCGTTTTGTATTGCCTTGCAAATTGCTGGATGAGTTGGAATGCCACCAAGCGCGCCGCAGGCTGGGGATATACGCACCTCTATTGGTATCGCGACGGGATCGACGGCTGGGAAGCGGCGAAACTGCCGACAGAGAATGCGGAACCGGTCCCGGGGCCGGGACCTTGAAGGAACCGGGGATGGTCCGATTTCGCGGCCTCGCATGGGTGTTGTTCGTCGTTTTGATCTCGCCCGCTCACGGCGCCGATCTTACCACCGCTCAGGTTCGCGAGATCGCAGCGGCGGCGACACCCGGTAAGCCGGCCGACCTTTCCGGGAAATTCCTCGAAAACCTCGATCTGAGCAATTTCGACTTCAAAGGGGCAAACCTGTCCGGGGCAAACCTCTACGGCACAAAACTCGATGGTGCGGATCTTTCGGGCGCGGACCTTTCCGGTGCAAAGCTCGATCTCGCCTGGATCATGCGGGCGAATTTCACCAACGCCGACCTGTCGAATGCGAGCCTCTTAGGCCTCGTCGTGTCGTCGGGTCTCGATATCTCCCCCGCCGAGGCACCAAATTTCAAAGGCGCCAAGTTTTCCGGCGCCCGCATCATTGCTCGCCTGAGCGGGTTCGACCTGACCGGAGCCGATTTCACCGGTGCCAGAATGGGCGCGGACATGAAAAATCAGTCCATGGGGTTGATGAGGACCGACCTCTCGAGCGCTAATTTGTCCGGGGCCAATTTTTCAAAGGCGGATCTCGGCCGCGCGCTGCTGCGTTTTGCCAATCTAAGCGGAGCCAAGCTGATCGGTACCAATTTGTCTGGAGCGGACCTTTCAGGTGCCGACCTAAGCGGCGCCGATCTGACGGACGCCAACGCCACCGACGCCGATTTTGGCGGCGCGGTCCTGACCAACGCGCGCGGTCTCGATACGATAAAGGGGTTCAACCCGGCTCAGCGGCGGTAGCCGCCTGCTGCAACGCCCGCGCCCAGGCGCCGAGCCGCGCATCGAGCTCTACCGGGGTTTCGCAGGCATAGCGGATGGTGCGCCGGATCTCCTCGAAATTGCGCGCCGTGAAGTCGTGCCGTTGCTGCAGATCGACGCGCTTATCGACGGCTTCGCCGGGAGCGTCGGGCGGGACCGAATTGAGCTCGTCCTCTAACCGAGCGACAAGATCGGCGAGCTCGCGCTGCCGTCGGCCCATTTGCGTCAGTCGCTCGATCAGCCCAGCGCGCTCCCGATCGGTCTCTTCTAGCAACCCGCGGAAAACAAGCGCGAGACGGTGCGGTCGATCTTTGGATGCGGTCTTGGCGAAATTCCCGATCTCGGCCAGTCCTTCTTCCTTCGTCACCCGCCGCGGTGAGAGATGCCGAACGAGCTCGGCGACCTCGGGATCGGCCTGCCAATCTCCCTGCATATCGAGCGGTCCGTTCCAATACGCCGCCGCCGTTAACCTTGGGACCAGCCGCTGCTGGCACGGCCAGTCGGGATCTTCGACGCGCTGCGGCGCCGCCCCGATGAGCGCAAGAGCAAACGGCATAATCGCGAGAAATCGAAGCCCCCACCCCAACCCTCCCCCGCGAGCGGGGGAGGGAGGGACCCGCGTCAGCGGGAGGGTGGCGGCCACACCGGCGCTTTCAATCGGCAGCGCGCCGCTGCATCAGCCCCTTTGCCGGATCGTAGCCGTAGACCGCGAGGGTCAGAAAGACTGCCGTCGACGCGACCAGGACGACGGCCGAGACCGGCTCGAGCTGAGCATAGA
>DATEQL010000346.1:0-2096 GCA_035272665.1 Allostellaceae bacterium | reverse complement strand
GGCCTCGGCAATAATCGGATCACGGTCGCACCGTCGAGGCCCTCCGCATCAGGTTGGACTTCCTGCGCCAAAGGCTCGCGATAGGTATCAAGGAAGCATTGGAGGGCCAAGACCCGCGTGTCACCTTCCGACAGCCTTGCTACCGATCCGTCGACAGCGATGGCAAACTGGACATGCGGGATCCCTACGAGGTCCGAGCGCAGGTCGAGCACCGTTGCGGTGGCGGCAAGACAGTTGCCCAGCCGACGACGGTAGCGGTTACCGGGTCGTATGTCGTTGACTGGTGTACGGCGTGACAGCCGGCCGAACCAAGAGGCTGACATTGTTCAACCCTTTATCACGGCATCCCCAACCGGAGATCTAGCGGGAAAACTCTAAGCGATCGTGAAATCGCTTCTCGCGTGATAGAGCCAGGGGAACGGCCCGATCTCGACGGTCGCAGCACCAACGCGATCCATGAAGACGGCGATGAACCTCGCCAAAACACTAAACTGCGGAGTGAAGAGATTAATGGCCACCGCCTGCACCAACGGCATCGACACCGGGTTCGTCGCGCTCGGCTACGCGAAGGTGGCCGTGTTGGGCGTCGTCCAGGGCATCACCGAGCTGATGCCGATCTCCTCGACCGCGCACATGCGTATCGCCCCGGCGCTCTTCGGCTGGCAGGATCCGGGGTCGGCCTTTTCGGCCGCCATGCAACTCGCCGCGCTGGCCGCGGTGATCGGCTACTTTTGGCGGGACGTGAAGGACATCCTCCACGGTTCGTTATCCGCGCTTGCCCGGCGAGACTTCTCCAACCATTCGCTGAAATTCGCTTTCGGGATCGTGATCGGCACGATACCGATCGGGATTGCCGGTCTTGCGCTCGCCAAGACGCTCAATACCTGCGGCTCTCCACTCCGCGAACTCTGGGTGGTGGGTGCGGCCTGCCTTGTGATGGCGTTTCTGCTGGGGCTCGCTGAGCTTGCTGCGCGCCATCAACGCTCGTTCGATCGGGTCGGCCTCCTCGACTGCTTGCTCGTCGGTATTGCTCAGGTCGGCGCGCTGATCCCCGGCGTGTCGCGGTCGGGCTCCACCTTAACCGCGGCCCTGTTTCTCGGCTTCCGGCGCGAGGACGCGGCGCGGCTCTCGTTCCTGCTCGGGCTGCCGGCCATCGCGCTCGCCGGCTTGAAGGAGCTGGCGGAGCTGAGGCATGCCGGGCTCGATGCCCATGGCTGGGCGGTGCTCGGCATCGGGCTCGTCGTCGCGAGCCTTTCGGCCTTTGTCGCGATCTGGGGTCTGCTCCGCATCCTGGAGAATTTTTCGGCCTGGCCGTTTGCCGTCTATCGGGCCCTGATCGGCGCCGTGTTGCTCGCCAGTCTCGCGACCGGCTGGCTCAGTTGAGCGCTGACGAAGCTGCTGACGGCGAGCACCATGAAATGGGGCACTCGCCGCCGCGCACTCGGCGATGCCATACCACTCGAGCGGTTCGGAGCGGGCTTTGGTACAAGTGATGTCGCACCTTTGCTCATGCCCAGAAACGGCTAGTTTTTGCCGCAGACATCACGAATCGGTTCGGCAGGTTTTTGACGAAGCGCCCTTCTGGTCGAAATAATTTGCTCGATAGAATTCGAGCACCAGATCGCGATAGACTGCCGGCGGATAACGGGGCGGGTTGCTCGGGCCGATGCAGGAATGCAGGCATTCGATCACCCTGTCCGGGTTTGGGCTGTGGAAATAGGCGATCGAATAGCGGTCAGTCCCCGAATCGTTCAGCACGCCATGCGGCGTCGACAGAAAGCGGTCGTTTGACCAGCGCCGCATGATGTTGCCGAGATTGATCAGAAACGTCCTCGGAACGACCGGCGGCGGAAACCATTCGCCCGAGTGCAGCCGTACCGCCAGACCCGGTATGTCGGTCCGCGCCAGCGCGGTCATGAAGCTGTTGTCGGTATGCGGCCCCTGGCCGAACAGTTTGTATTCGTCGGCATCCTGCGGCGGATAATGCAGAAAGCGCAGATTGGCGTGCGCCTCGTCGGCGAAATACGGCGCGAAGAAATCGGCCGGCATGCCGAGTGCCACGGCAAAAGGCGGCAGCATGCGGTCGCACATCGCGC
>DATEQL010000345.1:0-5022 GCA_035272665.1 Allostellaceae bacterium | reverse complement strand
TCTGCGCGAGGCGTTCCTTGGCTCGATCGACCTCCTTGACCGGCACGACCGCCCACAAATCCATGTCAGAAGCCTCGGCCGGCCGCTTCCAACACCACCCGCGCCAATGCCTCGCGATCCTCGAGGGACAGCATCAAGGTCCGCGCAAAGATCACCGGTACGTCGAGACCGCGGACCTTGGCGGTATCCGTCTCGTCGACGACATAGAGGTCGAGGATGTCGCCGTAATGCCGTGCCACGGCCGCCGCGTCCACGGGCAGGCCGAGCTCGGTCATCATCTTGGCGGTCGGGCCTTTGACCGCCTTGCCGCCGATGATCGGCGAGACCGCGATGACCGGCGCCGTGCAAGCACGCAACGCCTCGCGAACCCCCGGCAGGCTCAGGATCGGGTCGATGCTGATGAACGGGTTCGACGGGCAGATCACGACCGCCCGCAAATCTTTGTCCGCGAGCGCTGCAAGGAACGCCGGCTGCGGTCGCGCCTCGTCGGTGCCGGCAAAGGCGATCTCGCGGACCACCGGCGCACAGTGCTGCCGCACAAAATAGTCCTGGAAGTCGAGCCAGCCCTCGTCCGTTCGCAGCCGGGTGCGCACCCGGTCGTCACTCATCGGCACCAGCCGCGCAGAGATTCCGAGGCGGCGGCGAAAATCGTCGGTAATTTGCGATAGGCTCTCCCCGGCGGCGAGCCGCCGGGTGCGCTCGACATGGGTGGCGAGATCGCCGTCGCCGAGGTTGAACCAGGTCTCGCCGCCGAGGCGATCGAGTGCGGCCATAAAGGTCCAGGTCTCCTCGCGCCGGCCCCACCCCAGCTCCGGGTTGTCGAGGCCGGCGAGGGTATAGAGCAACGTATCGATATCAGGCGAGATCGCGAACCCGAGATGCTCGAAATCGTCGCCGGTATTGGCGACGACGGTCAGCGCTCCGGGCGCCAAGATGCGATAGAGCCCGAGCGCGAGCTTGGCGCCGCCGATCCCGCCCGACAGCGCGAGCACGCTCATCGAAAGAGGTCGTGCTCTGCGGGTCGAACCAAGGCGGCGGCCGGCACGTCAGGGGCAGACCAGGTGAGGCCGCGCACCAGCACCATCGGTATCGCCTCGTCGGCCTGCCCCATCAAGAGCCCGGCGGCGGCGGCGATCTCGTCGGCAAAGCCGGTCTCGGTCACCAGCAATTCTCGTCCGAAGAGGTCGGGATGACCGCGCAGGTCGACGAATGCCGGCAGCCCGTCGGCACCGAGCGCCACGCCGACCGTGCCCTTGCGCCAAGCCCGGCCAAAGCTGTCGCTAATGATGACGCTGATGCCGACGCCGAAGGTGCTCAGCAAATGCTGCCGCAAGGCTTTGGCCGAGCCGTCCGGGTCGACTGGTAGGAGCAGCACTCGCTCGGCACCGTGCTCGGCCGCGACATTCGAGTGGTCGATGCCGGCATTGGCCATCACGAATCCGAGACGATGTTCGACGATTAGCAGACCCGGGCGATGGCGAACCACCCGTTTCGATTCCGAAAGCACCACCTCGACAAAACGCGGGTCCTTGTCGACCTCGGCGGCCAGAGCGATCGCTCGCTCCGAGGGCCGGACGTTCGAAATATCGACGTAACGACCCTCGGCCTTGGAGACGATCTTCTGCGCCACCACCAGGACATCGCCAGCTTCCGGAGTGAGTCCGTTGGCCGCGAATGCGACGACTGTCATCGCGCCGAGGTCATCGCCCGGCTCTACCAACGGAACGCCGGCGAGCCCAGTCATCGTGACCCGGTTCGACGGCATCGTTACCCCGTCCCCGGTAGGCCCCCTCCCATTCCCTCCCCCGCATGCGGGGGAGGGAATGGGAGGGGGCGCGATCGGCACCGCGACATGTGGGCGGACGTCGTCGTCAGCTTAGCTTGGCGCGCAGCAACGGCAGTACCTGCTCGGCGTAGAGCCTCAGGAAGCGGGACTGGTCGGGGCCGGGGGCGTGGAACACGAGGTGGGTAAAGCCGAGCTCGAAATAAGGCCGGATCTGCGCCAGCTGCTCCTCGGGGTCGGCGGAGACGATCCAACGGCTCGCCGCTCGTTCGAGCGGCAATGCCGCGGCGAGCCGCTCCATTTCGAGCGGATCCTCGACATTCATCTTCTCCTCGGGCGTCAGCGCGAGCGCTGACCAGTGCCGCGTGTCCCCCATTGCCCGGTCCCGGTCGGTGTCGAACGAGACCTTGACCTCGATCATCCGCTCGATGCTGTCGATCTTGCGCCCGGCTCGCTGCAGCCCTTCCTGGACCTTGGGGAGCAAGGTGTCGCGATACAGGGCATCCCCCTTGCCGCTAGTGCAGATGAACCCTTCGGCGAGCTCACCGGCCATCGCCGCGGCGGTCGGGCCCGAGGCGGCGATCCAGATCGGCACCGGCGTCTCCGGCCGATCGTAGATCGTCGCTCCCCGGGTGCGGTAGTACTGGCCGTCAAAGGTCACCCGCTCCTCGGTCCACAGCCGCCGCATCAGCAGGATCGACTCGCGCAGCCTACCCTGTCGTTCCCGGAAGCCCGGCCATTTGATGCCGGTCGCCGGCACGTCGTTCAGCGACTCGCCGGTGCCGACGCCGAAGACGACACGGTCCGGAAACATCACGCCGAGCGTGCCGACCGCCTGTGCCACGACCGAAGGATGATAGCGGAAGGTCGGTGTCGCAACGCTGGTGCCGATCTTGACGCGCGTCGTCTTGGCGCCTAGCGCGCCGAGCCAAGCAAACGAGAACGGCGCATGCCCGCCGGTATGTTTCCACGGCTGGAAGTGGTCGCTGACAAAGACCGAGTCGAAGCCGACCGCCTCGGCCAGGCACGAGAACTCTAACAGCTCACGCGGCCCGAATTGTTCGGCCGACGCCTTGTATCCGAGCTTCAGCAATGCCTGCTCCTCTTTAAACCTTCGCTAGCACGTCTTCGCGGAACCGTCGCATCTCGGCGATCATCGCGTCGGCGGTGTTGCCTGCGAAACTGAAATCGACATGGCTGACCCCGAAATCGCGGAACGCCCGCAAATCGGAGATAATTTCGGCGGCTTCGCCGGAGAACAGCCGCCGCTCGCCGTCATCGGCGCGGGTCGGTAAGGACTTGCCCCAGGAGCTGACCCGGTAAACTAGCGAGACTTGGGATGGGTCGCGCCCCGCCTCGCGGGTCAGACGGCGCAGCCACTCGACCCCGGCTTGGTAACGCTTCATCGAGTCGAGCCGATGCTGCGGGTTGGTCCCGATCGGATACCAGCCGTCGCCGATCCGGGCGGTTCGGCGCAATGCCGGGCCGCTTTCGCCACCGACCCAGATCGGCGGGTACGGCTTCTGCGCCGGCTTCGGTTCGAAGCGGACGTTAGCGAACTTGACGTAGCGGCCCTCGAAACTCGGATCATCCTTGGTCCACAGCTCACGGAAGGCGTTCAGGTATTCGTCGGTGACTGCGCCCCGCTCGGCGAGGGGGGGCACCCCCAGCGCCTCGAATTCCTCGCGCATCCAGCCCGCGCCAATGCCAAAGACGAGCCGGCCCTTCGACAGCACGTCGATCGTGGCGAGCATCTTGGCCTGCAATACCGCCGGGCGGTGCGGGACGACGGTGACCGAGGTCACAAGCCGCAAGCGCGAGGTTTTGCCGGCGATAAAGGCTACGGCGGTCAGCTGCTCGTGCCGGTCGCCGCCGGCCCGGCCCGGGAATTCGCCGGTGTCGCTGTAGGGATATTTGGCCTCGATATCGCGGGGAATGACGACATGGTCGCTGATCGTGGCGTAATCGTAACCCATCGCCTCGCCCTCGGCCGCGACGCGGGCAAGATTGTCGGGCGACGAAAGCGGTCCGCTGACCGGCGCGCCGAAGCCAAACTGCATCTGTTGTCCCTCCAGCCAGAATGGGTTTCTGGGTCTACGGTAGCAGGCCCCAAGCGGCGTGGCTACCGATCGGCCTCGCAGCGCAGCCAGTCGCGAAAAGCCCGCACCTTGGGTCGCTCGAGGGCTCCCGGGGCGGTGACGATGTAGTAGGCGAATTGATCGGGGAGCGCGAGTGAGAACAGCCGGACCAAGCGGCCAGCGGCGAGGTCGGCAGCGGCGATCGTGCTGTAGGCCAACACCACCCCATGGCCGGCGATCGCCGCATCCAGCGCCAAGTGCATGTTGTTGAAACTGAGGCCGGTGGCGGCCGGGACATTCTTGACCCCGGCAGCTTTCAGCCACATCGGCCAGGTCGGCACCAGCGGGTCGCGCTCGACGGCTTGATCGTAAATAAGGTTGTGGAGCGGCAAATCATCGGGGCTTTGCAGCGGTGGCCCCGTGGTCAGCAGCTGAGGACTGCAAGCCGGAAACACCTCGTTCGTAAACAGCAACTCCACGTCGAGCCCAGGATAGTTTCCGGTGCCGTAGCGTATCGCGATGTCGAAATCGCCCTTGGTCAAATCGACGACGTCATCGGTGGCGGAAATCCGCACATCGACTTCAAAGCACAGCTCCTGGAACCGGTGCAGCCGCAGCACAAGCCACTTTGCGGCGAAGGAGGGGGAGGCGGTAACGGTCAGTGTTCCTGTGTCGTTGTGCGCTCGCAATCGCCTGACCGACGACTGAATCCCGGCAAAGGCCTCGGTAAGCCCCGGCAGCAGAACCCGGGCTGAGGCGGTGAGCTCGATCGAGCGGTTCAATCGATGAAACAGCTTTACCCCAAGATCCTGCTCCAAGGCATGGATCTGATGGCTGATCGCGGCCGGCGTGACGTGGAGTTCGTCGGCGGCCTTGCTGAAGCTCATTTGCCTGGCCGCCGCTTCGAATGCCCGCAACGCACTCAAGGGTGGAAGATGGCCGCTCATGCCGGATGAGAATTCCTAAGCGGTGGCTGAGAAAGTCTCGTTTGTCGATTTGCTCATCGCCGCCAATTTGGTTGCAAATGGTACTCATCAGCGCATTCGCAACGCTCGACGACTTTAGGAGAGCTCAAATGGCGGCCATCCACTTCGAAATCCCGCGTCGCCGGATCGGCGCGTTCTCGCATCCCCGGGAAAGAAGGGCGGCTAGCGATGTGAT
>DATEQL010000344.1:0-3837 GCA_035272665.1 Allostellaceae bacterium | reverse complement strand
GGGGAGAGCCGGGCATCGGGTAATAAGGAATCGTGCAACAGCTCGTCCGCTTTTGCCAATTAGGGTACATGAACTTGGCGGCCGTCCGCCGTCGCTGTCAACCGACACAAGCAGCGCCTTGCCGCCTGCGCTTGAGCCAATCCCTCGAAATATCGCGCCTCGCTGTTGCCCGCCGAATCAGGCTTGAGCCGGGGTTCCAGCAGAACCCGACCCGTCACTCCGGCGGAAAGCGGGGGTCCAGAGCCTATCCCAGGCACGCGCGCCCCCTCCGCGCCGCTAGGCGCGGCGCCTGGGGCAGGGGTGCCGATTTCCCAAATCTGCAATCATGAATTGCATCGATTGTTGCCGCTGACTGCAGCTGCAGCAAATCTGCAGCAAAGCCTCTCGTATTGGTTGAAGCGCAACCGGGCGCAGCGGTCGATATCGGCCGAGTCGAAGTCGCTTGCCCGGTGCCCTGTAGCTACGCATCGCAATCATCAGCTTCTTCATAATCGCCGGTTCTTCATAATTACCCCATCGGGATTATCCCAGGGGCTCCTCAAATCATCTGCCCATGTCCCAAGCTTATACTGATACCATAGAAATAGCTATATCGTCAACAGAAAATACAATTTGTGACAACGTGAACCGTCTCGCCGGGTCACAGCCCCGATGGAGGACCGTACAAATTAAGGCGAATTTCACCGTAGTCTCGCGCCCGGAAGATGAAGGCCGGCGCGGTCACCGGTCCTCTCCTCGTCCGACGATAGCGTCCGAATACGCCCTGACACCCAACCGGGACGGTCGGGTGATCCACAAGGGTCAGCCGATGACCCTCAGCTATTCGGCGGCGCGGGGGGCGGCAACGGGCGCCTTCTTCCGTGCTTTGCGCCACTCCTCAAACCCCTGCAACACCGTGTAGAAGGAGGGGACAAACAGCACCGCCAGACAGGTCGATGCGATGATGCCGCTGAGCACGCTTAGCCCCAGCGAGATCCGGCCGTTGGCGCCGGCTCCGGTCGCTAACACAAGCGGCACGACTCCGAGCCCAAAGGCGAACGAAGTCATCAATATCGGCCGGAACCGCGAACGAGAGGCCTCGACCGCGGCTTCGTGGATCGGCTTGCCGTGGACAAGGTGGCCTTCGCGCGCCATCTCGACGATCAAAATGCCGTTCTTCGCCGATAAGGCGATCATAAGAATGAGACCGATTTGGGTGTAGAGGTTGTTCGCGACTCCGAGGCTGGTCAATGCGATGACCGGCCCCAACAACGCCAGCGGCACCGCCGACAGCACCGCCAATGGCAGGATCCAGCTCTCGTACTGACCGGCGAGGCAGAGATAGACCAGCAGAACCGACAATCCGAACAAGTAGTAGAGCTGGTTGCCCGTCAGCTTTTCCTGAAAGGACATTCCCGTCCATTGGTGGCCGACATCACTCGGCAAGGTCGTTCTCGCGATGTCGTCCATCGTGGCCAACGCCTGTCCGGAACTGACGCCGTGGGCGGGGGCCCCGATCACCGTCGCGGAGGGATAGAGATTGTAGAGGGTGACGAGCGACGGACCGACCTCCGAACCGAGATGCGCAACCGCACCGATCGGCACCATCTGGTTGTCCTGGCTCTTCACATAGAGATTTAATAGATCATCCGGCTGCAAGCGGAACTGTGACTCGGCCTGTACATAAACCTGCAGCGAAAGACCGAATTTGTTGAACTGGTTGACGTAAGTCGATCCTAAATAGGATGACAGCACGGAAAACACGTCGCCCACCGAGACGCGCAAGGTTTCCGCCCGGTCACGATCCACGGTTACCGAGACGTGCGGCGCGCCGGGGCTGAACGTCGTCAGAACATGTTCCAATTGCGAATTGGCTGTGGCTTGTTTGACCAGCTGTTGAGTGACGACGTCGAGCTTATGATAATCGAAGCTACCGCCAAGCAGCACGAGCTGCATCTGAAGGCCGCCGGCGTTGCCGATGCCCTGGATCGGCGGCGGTGGCAGGACGAACAGCTTGCCGTCTGGAGCCGCGTTGAGAGCGCCCTGCAAGTGCTCGGCAATGGTCAGGATGTCCGTGCCTTTCGCCTTGCTGCGCTCGTCCCAAGGCTTGAGCACGACAAAGCTGACGCCGGCGTTGGCGAGGTCGGCGAAATTGTCGAGCACCGACAGGCCAGAAATTGCGATGACCCGGTCGACCCCCGGCGTATCCTGGGCGATCTTGGTGGCGCCATCGAGCGCCGCGGTCGTGCGCCCGAGCGCGGCGCCGTCTGGCAACAGTGCCGCGATCATCAAATAGCCCTGATCCTCGTTTGGGATGAACGCGGTCGGCAAGCGGGCGATGCCCCAGATCGCAGCGACCGACAGTACCAGACCGATCACCACCATCAGCGCGCTCAGCCGCACCATGCGGGCGATCAACCGGGTATAGCCGTTTTCCGCCATTTCGTAGACGCGGTTGAAGCCGCGGTAGAAGAAATTCCGCTGCTCTGGCGGCACCGGTTTGCGCAACCACAGCGCGCATTGCGTCGGCTTGAGTGTGGCCGCGTTGATCGCGCTGATCAGCGCCGTCACCGCGATAACCAACGCGAATTGGGAAAACATCTGACCGCTAAAACCAGGCACAAAGGCCGACGGAATAAACACCGCCATCAGCACCAGGGTTATGCCGATAATCGGCCCGAACAGCTCGTCCATCGCCTTGATCGCAGCGTCGTGTCCGGACATGCCCTGTTCGATATATTTGGACACGCCTTCGACGATGACGATCGCATCGTCGACGACGATGCCGATTGCCAGAATGAGCGCGAACAAAGTCGACAGATTTACCGTGTAGCCGAGTGCCGCCATGCCGGCGAAGGCGCCGATAATCGTAACCGGGACCGTTGTCGCCGGCACCAGGGTAGCGCGAAAATTCTGCAGGAAGACGAGGATCACAATCAGTACAAGCAGCCCTGCCTGCCATAGGGTCTTGTAGACCTCGTTGATCGAATTCGAAATGAAAATCGTGGTATTGTAGGGAATGCTATAGTGCAGTCCTTGCGGGAAGCGGCGGGACAGCTCCTCCATCTTGGCCGCGACCGCGCCGGCGACCTTCAGCGAATTGGCGTCGGGGGTCTGATAGATCGCGATGCCGGCAGCGGGCTTGCCGTCGAGCTTGAAATCCTGGGAGTAGGTCTGCGCTCCTATCTCGATCCGCCCGACGTCTTTAATCCGAATGAGACGGCCGCCCTGGGCGGTCTGGTCCTTGATGACGATGTCGCCGAATTGGGCCGGGTCGTTGAACCGAGACAGAATGTCGATGGTATATTGGAATTGCTGGTCCCTTGGTGCCGGCGGCATGCCGACCTGTCCGGCCGCGATCTCTTGGCTCTGCTGCCTGACGGCCCGGATTACGTCTTCCGGCGTTAGGGTGAAGGAGTATAATTTTTGTGGGTCCAGCCAGATCCGCATCGAGTATTCGCCGGCCCCCATCACCGTCACATTGCCGACACCCGGCAGACGCGCCAGCTCGTTGACCAGATTGATCGTCGCGTAATTCCATAAATAGAGGGCGTTGTACTGGCCGTCCGGTGAGTCCAGAGTCACGAATAGAAGGATCGACGGTGATTTCGCGCGGATCGCTACACCTTGAGCCTGCGCCGCCTGCGGCAGCTGTGCCAGCGCGTTGTTCACTCGATTCTGAACCAGGACCTGGTCAAAATTCGGGTCGGAGCCGATCTCGAATGTCACGGTCAGGTTGTAAGTGCCGTCATAGGCGCTGGTCGATTGCATGTAGAGCATGCCGGGGACACCGTTGACCTGCAGCTCGATCGGCAGGGCGATCGTGTCGACGACGGTCTGGGCGCTCGCCCCGGGGTA
>DATEQL010000343.1:0-7889 GCA_035272665.1 Allostellaceae bacterium | reverse complement strand
GAGCCGGAAGAAGCACGGGTCGTTGCCGATCATCTGATCGGCGCCAATCTGCGCGGCCATGACAGCCACGGCGTCGGCCTGATCCCGAACTATCTGCAGCATCTTGCAAACGGCACCGTCTTCGCCAACCGCAAGGGACGTGTGGTCAGCGAGAACGGCTCCTTGATCGTCTATGACGGCGAGCGCGCCTGGGGCCAGATCGCCGCACGCGAGGCGACGATCGTCGGCATCGAGAAGGCGCGCGACACCGGGGTCGCGGTCGTCGCCTTGCGCAACCCGCACCACATCGGCCGGGTCGGCACCTATGGCGAGATGTGCGCCGAAGCGGGCCTCGTCTCGTTCCATTTCGTCAACGTGACCGATGCGCGGCCGGCCGTCGCACCGTGGCGCGGTTCCGATGCGCGCTTCAGCACCAATCCCGTCTGCATCGCGATACCGGGCCCCGAGCTCGAACGCCCGATCATCCTCGACATGGCCACGAGTGTCGTCGCGATGGGCAAGGTGCGGGTCGCCCGCAACAAGGGCGAGCAGCTGAAGCCCGGCATCCTGCTCGACGGCGAGGGCAAGCCGACGACCGACCCCGCTGCGATGTACCGCCAGCCGCGCGGCGCGCTCACGACCTTTGGCGAGCACAAGGGCTACGCGCTCGCCTTTGTCTGCGAGATGCTGGCGGGTGCCTTGTGCGGCAGCGGCACGATGCGGCCGGAGCGGCAGGGCCGCGGCACGGCGACGAACGGCATGCTGACGATCGTCATCGACCCGTCGCAGCTCGTCGATCGCGCCTGGCTGCAGGACGAGATCGCGGCGATGACAGCCTACATCACCGCCTCGCCGCCGCAGCACCCCGGCGAGCCGGTGCTGATCCCCGGCGACCCCGAGCGGCTGACCCGCGCCGAGCGCATCAAGAACGGCGTGCCGATCGACGACGAGACTTGGCGCGAGCTCACTGTCGCCGCCCGCGGCATCAACGTGCTGGTGGAGGCGCCGGAGCAAGCGCACTGATCGACGACGCGCGGCGGATCCTGGCGATGGCTGACTCGGTCGCCATTCCCCTGCCGGCAGGGGAAAAAACGCCTTTTCAGCCTCCAAAATGCGCTCCTCATCGTCGAAAACATATTGTAGCTCAGTAACTTGGACCCGATTGCGCGAGTCCGCCGACAGCGGAATTTCGGGGCCGTAAAACGCAGTCGGCAGCGGATTGGCAGGGGAATTTGGCACTTGCCCTTTTGCCCGTGTATTTCGCATAGAAATCCAATTGGTAATTGATATTATCACACGTACCTGCGGTATGGATAGAGCACGATCTCGCAAGGCGCGGTAGCATCCGGCATCGAACAAGCTGAGGGGCGAAATGCCTCGGGCAGAGATTAATGTTGCAAGGCAGGCAGACTCGGGGGGGGCATTTCTGGGTCCTCAATAAGGGACCGGGTGCGCGAGGAAGGTAGGCACATCGGCGATATAGATAACATAATATTAATTAAATATCAATAACAATCAAAACGTTGCTCACATTCAGCAACCCTGCGGGTGCTGCCTTAAGCGCCTCTTAAGCTCCTGACTGGTCTGCTGTCGTTACCGACCCGGGGCCTCGTCGATCGCGATTTGACGAGGAGAGGAGCGGCCTTCACCTTGGCCACCCACTCCTCTGGTCCCGCGACTTGGGTTCACCCTGGAGTGCGTTGCAGGCCTCTGCGGTCTCAATCAAAAACCTTGTGGGCCCGCTTTGGCGTCGAGTCGCTATCCGCACCTTGATTGAAGATCCCGGGCGCGAATTATCGGACGATACCGTTGCCCGAATTCTTTTCGCGCAACGCAACCAGCAAGGCTGGCACCTGCCCGTCGTTACGCTGGACGACTGAGACCACGTCGGAGTGCTGCGTGCTGGCCATGCTGATGCCGTTGACGATCAGGTCGGTCACCTTGTAGCCATGGTTGGTCGGATTGAGCTGCCAATCGATCCTGATCGGCGCAGCACCGTGGATCTGGATCCGGCTCGACACGATGACCCGATCCTTGTCGGACAGGCTCCCCAGAACCTCGAAGCTTTGAGCCGCGAAGCCGCCATCGGTCTCCTGGGCCAACCTTGTGACGATTTGGCCAAGCAAAGGGTCTTGCAGCGGATACAGAAATTCGAACCCGGATGCTGCCGCTCGAAGCTCCGGCACCAAGGCGGGATACAAATCCGTATCCCAGACCACCTGCACGAACCGCGCTGCAGATTGAACGGTCCGAACAGTGAGGCCGGGAGGGTAAAACACGAGAGTGCCGGGCGCGGCAAGCGGCGTTTGCCAGATGTGTCCTTGCTCAACCTGGACCTGCACCGGTGGGTGCTTATCCAATAGGAGAACGATCCGGTGGCGGTCACCTCGCCACGTGGATTCGCCCTCGCCTCGGCGGTAGCTCATTGCCGCGAGCGAGGTCCATGACCTGATCTTCGAGATGCCTACGTCAGGGACTTGCCAGACCGAGTTGCCAAGCCACCCCTGTCCTGCGCCGGGCGCAGGATCGGCGGTGCTGCCCCTTTCGTTGTGTGCCGCCATATCCGCCAGGCTAGTTAACTAAATCTCGATTCTCACATATACGCCGGCAAAATTCGTCAAAGCAAGCCGGCCGACCGGATGGGTCCCGTCAGCTCAGGGGCAAGGCGGAGCCAGACTAGCTCCGACTTTTAGGCCATCGCAGCTCGAAACTGGCCCGGTGTCACGCGGATCTCGCGGCGAAAGACAGAGTTCAGATGGCTCTGGTCGGCGAAGCCGGTCTCCCGCGCGATCAAAGCGAGAGGCTGATTAATCCGGCGCGTTAAGGTCTTCGCCCGTTCGACCCGGCGTTGCATGACGTAATGATGTAGCCCGACGCCCGTCGTCTGCTTGAACGAGCGGCTGAAGTGCTGGGGGATCAAAGAGCGCGGGTTGTGATCCTCATATCTCGACCTCGGCGCCGAGCTCGATGACGCGGTCCGGCGGGATGCGGAAGAGTTGCGTCGGCCGCGTCGCAATGCGCACGAGGCCGGAATAGAGGCGCTCGCGCCATCGCACCATTTCGGGCTGCGAGCTCCGTTTGACGTTGGTGTGCCCGACGAAAAACGAGAGCTGGCTCGGATCAAGTGCCAGCCCTGGGATTTCGGCCCGGCTTAGCTCTCGCGCTACGTTCGGCGTCTGAGCGAAGCCGAAATGCGCCTCAATCTGCCAAAAACCGCCGCCGAGCGCGCGCGCCTTGATCCGGTCCGGACCCACCACTCGGGGAATGTTTTCGGTGACGACCCGGACTAGCAACACCGTCTGATGCAGCACCTTGTTGTGCTTGAGGTTGTGCAGCAGGGTCGTGGGCACGTGTTCGGTCTGTGAGGTGAGAAAGACACCGGTGCCCGAGACCCGGGCCTCCGGGGCCGTTTCACAGGTGGCGAGGAAGGCGGCGAGCGGCATCGTCTCGCTCACCAGCCGCCTCTGCACCAATCGGCGTCCCGCGCGCCAGGTGGTCATGATCGTGAACACGACAAGCCCGATCACCAGCGGGAACCAGCCGCCGCTCGGAATCTTCAGTGCATTTGAACCGAATAGCGCGAGGTCGACGGTCATGATCGGCACCAGCACGACGGCAATCGTCGGCCATTGCCAACGCCAGACGCCTCGCATGACGGCTCCGGCGAGGACCGTTGTGAGGGTCATCGTCCCGGTGACCGCGAAGCCATAGGCCGAGGCGAGGCCGCTCGAGCTTTGGAACCCAAGCACCAGAGCGAGTACAGCAATCAACAGCAGCCAATTGATCTGGGAGATGTAAATCTGACCGTGCGTACGGGCCGAGGTCTGGAAGATATCGAGCGGCGGCATCACGCCGAGTTGGATTGCCTGCCGCGACAGCGAAAAGGCGCCGGAGATCACCGACTGCGACGCAATGACTGTGGCCGCAGTCGACAGCAGTACCAGCGGGAATAAGCCCCAATCCGGCACCATGCGAAAGAACGGGTTCGCGATCGCCGCCTCGTCGCCGAGGATCAGGGAGCCTTGCCCGAAATAATTGAGGACGAGTGCGGGAAGCACCAAGGCGAACCACGCCAGCTTGATCGGGAAGCGGCCAAAATGGCCCATATCGGCATAGAGCGCCTCGCCGCCGGTGATGGCGAGCGCCACGGCCCCGAGCACAACGAAGGCGGCGCCCGGCGCGGCGATAAACATGCCGACTGCGTAGGCGGGGTTCAACGCCGCGAGCACGCGCGGCGCCTCAGCGATCTGCAACACTCCGATTACCGCGATAACGGTGAACCATAACACCATGACCGGGCCGAAGAAGCGGCCGACGCGTTCGGTGCCGCCTTTCTGAACGAGAAAAAGTGCGAGCAGCACGGCGACCGTCAGCGGCAGGACAAAACGGTTCAACGCTGGTGTTGCGATGCCGATGCCTTCGATTGCGCTGAGCACGGAAATTGCCGGCGTGATCATGCTATCGCCGTAGAAGA
Organism: Allostellaceae bacterium; assembly: GCA_035272665.1. Classification (GTDB taxonomy): domain Bacteria; phylum Pseudomonadota; class Alphaproteobacteria; order ATCC43930; family CGMCC-115725; genus AP-15. Next base: position 3,436 of record DATEQL010000343.1, on the reverse strand, counting down.
GCGCGGCACCGCCGAGGGCGAGCAAGACCTCCAATGTGCGGGAGCCCTCGGCCCGGGCCGCCCCCAAGGCCAGGGCGAGCAACGCGAGGATGCCGCCCTCGCCTTGGTTGTCGGCACGCATGATCAAGAGGACGTATTTGATGGCGACGACGATGATCAATGCCCAGAAAGTCATCGACAGAACGCCAAGCACGTGTTCCGCGTCGAGAGTAAGGCCGTGCTCAGGGTTGAAGCACTCACGGAAGGTGTAAACCGGGCTTGTCCCGATATCGCCGAACACGACGCCGAGCGCGGCCACGCTCAACCCGGCGAGACCGGTGGAGGTATCCGACCGATGCTCGCCACGCTCCTCTTCTTCTGTCAACGCGGCGTGTCCGGCCGGAATCGCCTCGGTCGAGGTCACGGTGTTGCCGGTACGGTTTGCCATGCGCTTCTTCTGCTCACCGCGGCTGAGGGTCCACTATCACTGCGATGGTGGTGCGAGATCCTGGATATGCGAATCCGCGCGGGCCATGACGGTGACGAGTTCGGGGTACAGGGACACCACGGATCGCAACGCGGGAAACGGTCTACCGGTCCAGGCGCCTTCGCCTTTGTAAGCGGCAAACTGAACGTCGGATTGGACGATGGCGAACTCCAGCTCGCCGGATTGGAGGGCGCCGATGTTGTAGACCGATCCCGGCGTGGCCTCAGGCGAGCAACGGACGCCATAAGTGCGCAGATCCTGGTTGACGATCTGGCAAATCGCCTTGCCCACCGGGTAGTAGATGCCATTCAATTCCCCAGTGCCGATCGAAGCAAAGACCGGATCGTCGGCGCGTGCGGGGGCCGGTGAGGACGCCGCGACGCCAGTCAGCATCGCGACCACCAAAGCGGCAGCGGGCTGCAGCCGACCGAGGCGTAAAGCTGAGGTTGCTTCTGTCATGTGGGCTCGTCCCATTTCATCACCAAATCGTAGACCGATCTGAACGAGTCGGGCGGGACGCTGACCGCGCCCTGCAGCGGATGATCCATGGCGTAGATCAGGAAGATCATGATCCCAAGGAAGAAGGCGGTGACCTCACCCAGCACGATTTGCGGCATCAGCTCCATGTGAAGCATCCACAGAAACGCGATGGTCAGGAACGCGCCGATGACGACCACGTACCACAGCACGCGGGGGATGGCCGCGGTGACGCTCGCCAGCCGCTGCTCACGGGACACCATCATGGCATCCAAATAGCGCAATAGCTCGTTGTGCAGCAGCTCCTGCGTTTTCGTCGAGGGCTCGTAGGACATCAATGTCGAGCGGATCACCTGCAGCCGGTGCTCGCCGCCCACCAGCACAACTCCCAGCCGGTGGGCGGGCCAGTCTTTATCGATGACGTAGTGCGTATAGTCCCGCAGCTCGGCTTTCAATTCGCTGCGGAGTGGTTCGGGGTAGCCGGCGGTGGTGTGGTAAATCGTCGACAGGCTCGAGGCCTCGCGGGCGACCTCGTCTTGGAGATCCTTGGTAGTCTGGAAGGTCGCGACGGTCAGCAAGCCAAGCAGGACAGCGTAGAACAGCCCGAAGCTGCCAGCGATGTGGATGACGAACTCGTTGGATGGGTGGTTGCGGTGCAGCAGGCGCCGCATCAATGGGTGAACCAGCAGGACGCCCAGCCAGGTAACGCCGATGAAAAAACCGCAAGACACCAGTGCCAGCTGTCCAGCCGGCAATTGGTTGAGCCAAGCGTTTAACCAATCGGGCATAACTCCCTCGCCATAATACATAAAGTGGACAAAAAACCCGTTGCAGTCGGCGAGCCGGTCTCAGTGGCTAGCTTGTCCGTCAGAGCTCGCTGCAGATCGTAGGTGCAGATCACTTTTGGGTTCATCGAGGGGGGTCGAGATCCGCGCGCTGTGTATGCCAACCCAGGCCCCGCCCATCACCCACGCTGCGGCTAGCACCGTACCGAGCGTGGCACTCAGCACATGGGTCATCGACGACCCAGTCGACTCGTCGGGCGCAACACTGGAAGGGGTTATGCTGCCGGTCTCGTTGCCTCGCGCCAGTTGCGCCGTCACTTGCGTGGCTGCCAGCTGCGCATGGGAACGCGGCGCCAGCATCGTCGCATCCGGGGTAACCGGATTGCCGATGAGCAGGTAACCGGTTAGGACGAGGGCACCAAGCCCGAGCACCGGATTGACCCAACGCCCGAGCGTCACGACATTGGGGAGCCTCCTGCCGCGCGCGAACCGCCCGTTAGCCTCTTGAACCGTACCGTCAAACGTCGTCATTTCAACCTCTTCCACACTGCTCTTCGCACGTCGGTTCGCGCGTCTCTGCGCTGGTGACGCCGGACTGCGACAATCACGATGGGGAAGATTAGGCAAGCCCGGCAGTTTGCGATTGCGCCCTTATGCGGTCTTAATTTCATTTTTTTGCGGAGATGTCGGCAGGGCGATCCGGGGGCGCGCTCCACGAAAGATGGCCGCATCATGCTCGGAGGCCCAGCCGATACGCCTCGGCCGAGCTCCGACATCAAGAGGTTCTATCCGAGTGTCGTGATGCCGTCCTTGGACAGGAACACACCTGGTAAATGGTAGGTTAGCGAGGTCGTTTAAGCGCGGTGGCTGCGCCTCGGCCGAGCTTCCTTACGGGCGTGCCGGCCGCCAGTCTAGTGTAGAGTTGCTCAATTGGCTTTACTTGTCGGAAGCTCCGCAAAGCTCGCGCTGGCCGATCTTGCCGGCGTCGGACTACGCTGCTATCCCGTCATACTGGCGAAGAAATATAACGTCCTTCTGTCACCAGCGTATGCCTAGCCGCGCCTGTCGCCGGTCCCAGCGGGGCCGGCAGCCGCCGCCAACCGCGAAGCTCTTCTACAGCCCGGCGCAAATCGATGATCTCAGGGAAAGAAATATCATTTGACGCGGACGCGGCCCGGGGGCCGTGTTGCTCTAGGCCCGCCGGATCAGTGCGTTGGCCGGGAGGCGCGGATCCAGCACTTTGCGGGCGCTCTCGGCGCCGGCGACGGGAAGCCCGTCGGGGTCGATCAGTCCCAGTTGCACCAGCACCGAGGCTTGGTCCCAATATATGTGCTCATGGGCGACCTTGCCGTCGCGGAAGCGGACGACGACGACCAGCGCCACCTCCACCCGTCGGCCGGTCGGTGCAATCCTCGGCAACATCCAGTCGATCTCGACGGTGTGGGTGAATTTCAGGACCAGCTCTTCGACGAGCTGATCGGTCCCGATCGTTCGCGAGACCGGGGTCATCTCCAAATCCGGCGGCATTTTCGGGATGAAATGCGCCGCATAGAACTGCCGCAGCTCCGGCTTGCCGAAGCCGCCGGTCATGACCGGGACGTGATTGACGTAGGCGTCCTCGACCATCGTCGCGATCGTGTCGTCGGTGCTCTTGGTCGCGAACTCGTGCCGGATATGCTCTTCCCAAAGCTGCGCCAGGGTTTCCTGG
>DATEQL010000342.1:0-5299 GCA_035272665.1 Allostellaceae bacterium | reverse complement strand
GCTGGCCCAGGAGGTCGGCAGCGACTGGAACTATCGCCGGCTCACTACCTATGGCGGGTCCATGAACCCCCGGCAGCATGGCAATGTTCACGGCATCGTTTGGCTCTCCGCCGGTGTCAGGGTCAATCAGCGTCTGGGCTCGACCGAAACCACCGCTCAGGTCCATCCCGCAAAGTTCACCGTCGCGATGATGCGGGCGGCGCAAGCGCACGGCGCCGAGCTGCATCTCGGGCAGGTCACCGGCGTGGTGCGCCTCGGACCCGGGTCGCCGGCGTCGAAGTCAAAGGCGAGACGATCGAGGGCGATGCCGTTGTCATCGCGATGGGCCCTTGGTCGATCCTTGCTGCCCGATGGCTGCCATTGCCCGCCGTGTTCGGTCTCAAGGGACATAGCCTGGTCTTTGAGACCGGCACGAAGGTGCCGGCGGAGGCGCTCTTTCTCCAAGTGCGGGACCCAACCGGCACAGTACAATCTCCCGAGCTCTTCCCGCGCTCTGACGGCACGACCTATGTCTGCGCGATATCGAGCGAGAGCCCACTGCCGATCGACCCGGCCGCGGTAAGCCCCGATGCGGGTGCGATCGAGCGGCTGGAGCGGATGTGCAGCGCGATGTCACCGGTGCTCGCCTCGGCAAAGATTCTTGCGCGCCAAGCCTGCTACCGGCCGGTCACTCGCGATGGCATGCCGCTGATCGGCCGTATACCGGGTGTCGAGGGGGCCTACGTCGCCACCGGCCACAGCGTCTGGGGCATTCTCAACGCGCCGGCGACCGGCGAGGCAATAGCCGAGCTGATCGCCGACGGCGCTGCACACACTGTCGATCTCCGGCGTTTCGACCCGGGCCGATTTCCCGCTCTCGACGCGGGGCGGCGGCGCAAAGGCTAGGCGGCTTGCTCGCAGTTGACCATCCACGGCGTGCCGAATTGATCGACGAGCATGCCAAAGCGCTCGGCCCAGAAGGTCTTCTGTATCGGCATCTGCACCGTCCCGTTTTCCGACAGGGCGTGGAATATGCGTTCAGCTTCGCCCGGATCGTCGATGCCAAGCGTCACCGAAAAGCCTTTCATCGGTTCTTGCCGGTCGGTCGGGCCGTCGGATCCCATCAACATCTTGTCGCCGACCATGAGCCGGGCGTGCATGACCTTGTTGCGCCAATCCGGCGGCGTCTGCTCGGCCATCGGTGAGCCCTCGTACCTCATCATTGCTTCGATTTTGCCGTCCAGCACCTTCTCATAGAATTTGAACGCCGCCTCGCATCTGCCGTCGAACATTAGATAAGGGTTCAACTGCATAGCGCACTCCTTTGGCTAATGATTGATGAATTCCTCTGGCTACTTCTTCTATGCTAGTTCCTTCTCCAGCTCGCGCGCGGTCGATATCCGCGCTCGGACCGAAGTCCTCCAGCTCGAAGAGCTGGCGAAGCTCGATCTCGCCTTCCGCTGCTTCGCCGTGAGGAGCGGGGGCGCGCCTGGCCCATTCGATCGCTTCTTCCCTCGTCTTCACCTGGATCAGCCAATATCCGGCAATCAACTCCTTGGTCTCCGCAAAGGGCCCCTCGATGACCGTTCGCTTGCCTCCAGAGAATTTGATGCGCGCGCCCTTCGAGCTCGGCTGGAGCCCCGCCAGATCGAGCAGCACGCCGGCTTTCGCCAGTTCCTCGTTGTACCGGGTCATCGCGGCAATCAGCTTCTCGTCGGGCATTGCGCCCGCTTCCGAGTTGTCGTTAGCCTTGACCATCATCATGAATCGCATCACCGCTCCTCCTCTTCAGTCGTCGATCGCCTGGTAGGCCAAGGTGTAGAAATCGGCGCGCACTTCCGGCGGCTTGGGTGACGTCCAGGCGCGCTGCGTCATCAGAATGCCGACCATGTCCTCCTGCGGGTCCGAATACCAGGAGGTGCCCAAGCCACCATCCCAGCCGAACCGCCCGACGGACCCGGCTATATCCTCGCGCCGGGTGACCACGGACACACCGAACCCCCACCCGTGACTATCGAAATAGCCCGGCACTAAGCCAGACACCGCTTTCTGCTCTTGCGTCAGCTGATCTGTCGTCATGGCCTCGACGGAGGGTCTGGACAGGATGCGGTCGCCGCCGTGTCTGCCCCGGTTCAGCATCATCCGGCCGAAGGCAAGATAATCGTCGACAGTCGAGACCAGCCCTCCGCCGCCCGACGGGAATGCCGGCGGCCGGCTCCATTGGCCCGCTTCGGCCGGGTCAAAGAGCTCGAGCGCCCCGGTTTTCTGATTCGTCCAATAGCTGGCCGCCAACCGGTCGAGCTTGGCAGCCGGCACGCTGAAACCGGTGTCCTTCATGCCGAGCGGCTCGAAGAGGCGTTCTCGGAGAATCTTTCAAACGGCCGGCCCGAGGCGCGCGCGATCAGCACGCCCAGCAAGTCAGATCCCGTATGGTACATCCACTTCTCGCCCGGCTGATGCATCAGCGGCAGCGGCCCGAAGCGACGGATCCACTCATCCGGCCCAGGCGGCGTCTGCGGCTGGGGCGGCCCCTGAAAGAGCTGCAACTCGCTGACAGCCCTCTGGATCGGATAGGTGCCGGGCGGCGCCATGACGATGCCAAAGCCCATGCGGAAGGTCAGCAGATCCCGCACGGTGATCGGCCGTTCCGCCGGCACCGTCTCTTCGAGCGGGGCGTCGAGCCGCTTAAAGACCTTGCGATCGCCGAGCTCCGGCAGCAGCCGGTCCACCGGCTCGTCGAGCCGCAGTTTGCATTCCTCGACCAGGATCATCGCCGCCACGGCAGCGATCGGCTTGGTCATCGAGGCGTTGCGGAAGATCGTGTCGCGGCGGACCGGGTCTCTGCCGTTGACCATCTTATTGCCGATCGCATCGACATGAACTTCGTCTCGCCGGCAGACCAAGGTGACGATGCCCGGCACCTCGCCGCGCTCGACATAGCCGGTCATGACCTCGTGCATGCGGCCCAGCCGCACTTTGGACAATCCGCCGCTGTTTGGCATCGCAATCTTACCGATCGGTTAAATAATCGATCGGTTAAATGTCTTGACCAGGATTGTTTGTCAAGGGCCCTGCGGATGGCAAACGTCACGGCGACCCATTATGGTGCCCCTCGTTTCCTGGCGAACGGGTTTGAGCAAGCCTCCATGCCAAAAATCAACGTCCTGAACATTCAGCGCCTCAGCGCTGCGGATAGAGCCAAGATGGAGGCGGTCGATCCGCCGATCCATCTGACCGACGCCGGCGGCTGGTTCGATGGCGAATATCGTGAGACTTGGCCGGCCTATACCGCGACGCGCTACCTGCGGCCGGACGCCGTCGGCTCGGGAACCCGCGAGGAACGCGATCGCCTTCTCGCCGAAGCGGAAATCATCCTCGGCGGCTGGCCGTTTCCGCTAGACCTGCGCGCGCGGGCGCCGCGGTTGAAATGGTTTCATCAGCGCCCTGCGGGTGCCAGCAATTTGCTCCGCGGCGATCTCTGGGGCAGCGACGTGACGGTCACGACCTCGCGCGGGGTGGGAAGCACGCTGGCGATGGCGGAATATGCGGTAGCGGGTATTCTCCATTTCGCCAAAAGCCTGCATCAAACGGCTGCCGATCGCGCCTCGGGCGCCTTCGACCACCGCGCCTACCGACCGCTGTTGATCGAGGGCAAGACCGCCTGCGTCGTCGGCGCGGGCGGCATCGGACGTGATGTCGGCAGGCTCTGTGCGGTACTCGGCATGCGGGTGGTGGGCACGCGTCGCCGCCCGAAACCGGGCGAGCCCATGCCGCCGGGGTTCAGCGAGCTCGGCGGGCCCGAGGATCTCGTCCGCTACCTGCCGGCCAGCGATTTCGTCGTGGTATGCTGCCAGTGGACGCCGGAGACGAACCGTCTCTTCGACAACAACCGCTTTGCGCTGATGAAGCCGGGCAGCGTGCTCATAAATGTCGCACGCGGCGAGATCGTCGACGAGGACGCGCTCGCCGACGCGCTCGAACGAGAACACCTGCGCGGTGCCGCACTCGATGTCTATGTCGGCGAATTCGAACACTTGCCGCCAACGCGTCTCTGGTCTAACCCCAGGGTGCTGATCACGCCGCATGTCTCGGGCGCCAGTGACGAAGACCGGCACGGCGCCATCGACCTTTTCTGTGACAATCTGCGCGCCTATCTCGCCGGCAGACCACTGCGCAATGTGATCGATTGGGAACGCGGCTATTAAATTTGAAAGGAGGATTTTTTATGACCTTCGAGGAATTGTCGAGTGTGTGCACCTTCGACTGCCCGGACACCTGCAGCTTGAGTGTCGGCCTCGATCAAGGCCATATCGTTAGAGTGCGCGGCTCCAATGCCGTGCCCTACACGGCCGGCGTAATCTGCAACAAGGTAGCCCGTTATACGGGCGACTTCGTGCACGGACCGCAGCGTCTGCTTTATCCGCTTCGCCGCACCGGCCCCAAGGGTTCCGGACAGTTCGAGCGCATCTCTTGGGAGGAGGCGTTGGACGAGATCTTCGAGCGGGTCGGCGCGGTCATCGGCCGGTGGGGGCCGCAGGCGGTGATGCCTTTGAACTATGCCGGCCCGCACGGCTTTCTTGCCGGGGATAGTATGTCGTTGCGCTTCTTCCACCGGCTCGGCGCCACGCAGCTCTACCGGCGCGCGTTGTGCGGCGGGGTGCGCAGCGAGGCCTGGGCGGGGACGTATGGGGCCGTCCCCGGGTGCCCGCCCGAATTCGCCGAGCACGCCAAGCTCAATGTCGTCTGGGGCAACAATGCGACGGTCACCAACCTGCACCTCGTCCGGGCCATTCGCCGGGCAAAGCGCGGGGGCGGCAAGCTGGTCGTCGTCGACCCGCTGCGCACAAAGATCGCCGAGCAGGCGGATCTGCATCTGCAACTGCTGCCCGGCACCGATGTCCTGCTCGCCTGGTCCATCGCCGCCGAGCTCGAGCGGTCGGGATCATTGGACGACTTCTTCATCGCCGCCAATGTACTGGGCTTCGAGCAGTTCATGGCGCGGGCCCGCGAGTGGCCTGCCGCGCGCGCGGCCGAAGCCTGCGGGCTAGAGGAAAGCCAGATTCTGACCTTCGCGCGCTGGCTTGCCGAGTTTAAACCGCTCGTCTTGGCGCCGGGCAACGGCCTCGAACGCGGCCGCAACGGCGGCAGCGGCATCCGTGCGGCGATCGCCTTGCCGGCCTTGCTCGGCAAGCTCGGCAAGGGCAGCGGCATCGTACTGGCCGCGAGCAACGCCTTTCCCAAGACTCCCGCCAGGCTGCAACGCCCGGATCTGCTGCCCGCCGGCACTCGCACGCTGACGATCAACGACATCGGCCGGCAT
>DATEQL010000341.1:0-3792 GCA_035272665.1 Allostellaceae bacterium | reverse complement strand
GGTCTCTCGCTCCACTGTGCCGTCGACGATTACCTGTGGCCGTGGCAGGCGCCCACACCGGTGCTGATGATGCACGGTTTCGCGCGCAACGCGACGTTTTGGAACCGCTGGGTTCCGGCGATCGCCGAGAGCCGTCGCGTTTATCGCCCCGACCTTCTCGGCTGCGGCGCCTCCGACGTTCCCGCTCCGGGCTACCGCTACACACCCGAGAAGATCGAAGCCCAGATCCTCGCGGTGTTCGAGGCGATGTCCCTGTCGCGGGTGCACTGGGTCGGCGAATCCTCGGGCGGGATCATCGGGCTGCTGCTCGCCGCTTCGTACCCCGAGCGCATCGCAAGTCTTCTTCTGTGTAATACGCCGACCCGGATTTCCGACGAGATCAAGGGAATTTACTCCCTCGATCGCGAGAGCACGGCGGCGGCGATCCGGGCCTATGGAGTCGGCGAATGGTGCCGCCAAACACTCGGCTACCGGCTCGACGTCGAGCATGCCTCAGAACCGCTGCGCGAATGGTGCATTGCCGAGATGGACAAGACGCGCCCCGATGTCGCCGCTGCGCTGCACGAGTGCTTCGAAGCGATCGATGTGAAGCCGATCCTCGCAGACATCAAAGCGCCCGTGCTGCTGCTGAGCGGCGACAAGAGCCGGATCGCCTCAGAGCAGCAGAAAATTCTCGCCGTGGCCTTGCCGCGCGGCCGGCTGGAGCTGTTTACCGGGTACGGTCATGGCGTCAACCTGCTGCAACCGGAGCGCTGTGCCCGCTCGGCGCTCGATTTCTGGCGCACCGTCGAGGCGGAAGACAAATGAAACTGGGCGTTCTGCAATTCTTCAGCTGGCCGGAGCGGCGGGTCGATCTGGCGACGGTCTATGCCCGCGCCCTGGAGCGGATCGAGATCATGGACCGGACCGGGTACGACGCGGTCTGGCTCGCCGAGCATCATTTCAGCAGCTTCAGTGTGTGTCCCTCGGTGCATATGGTCGGGACATTGGCTGCGGCGCGCACAAAGCGGCTGCGCATTGGGACGGCGGTGTCGCTCGCCCCATTCTACCATCCATTGAGGCTGGCCGAGGAGGTGGCGCTGCTCGACCTGCTCTCCGGCGGGCGGGTCAATTGGGGCGCCGGCCGCGGCTTTGCGCGGGTCGAGTTTACCGCCTTTGGCGTGCCGCCCGAGGAGAGTGCCTCGCGCTTCCGCGAGACCGTCGAGATCGTCCTCAAGGCCTGGACCGAGGAACGGCTCAGTTTTACCGGCACGCATTTCAGCTTCGACGATATCGAGGTATTGCCCAAACCGGCGCAGCTGCCGCATCCGCCGGTGTGGATGGCGGCGAGCTCGGAGGGAGCGATCGACTGGGCCGCGGGCCGCGGTTTCTCGATCCTGATGGACCCGCACTCGTCGGGCGCGGAGATCGGCGCCAAGCGCCGGCATTTCACCGAGAAACTGGCGGCCGCCGGGTTCTCCGAGGCCGGCCGCGACCTCCCGATCGCGCGACTGGTCGCGATTGCCGACAGTGCCGGTAAGGCGGTGGAAGTCGCTCGCAGCGGGGCCGAATGGATCCTCAATTCCTATCTCGGCGCGCAGCATCGACCGGTCATGCAGGGAAGCTTTACGCCGGCGGGGCTCGACCCCGTGCAGCGCTATCTCGACGAAGTGATCCTGCACGGCACGCCAGACAAGGTCGGCGACGAGATCCTGCGGCTGCGTGAGGAGATCGGTCTCGACTACCTGCTCTGCGCGCCGCTCAGCCACCAATCCTTTATGCTGCTGACCGAGAAGGTGCTGCCCCGGCTGCTGTGAATGAAGCGGCGTCCTCGCGGATCATTGCGCCACCCTTCTCGCCGATCATGATCGTCGGTGCGTTGGTGTTGCCGGTGGTCACGGTCGGCATCACCGAGGCGTCGATGACGCGCAACCCGGCCACGCCCCTGACGCGAAGGCGTGCGTCGACGACTGCCATCGGGTCGTCGCCCATGCGGCAGGTGCCGACCGGATGATGCAGGTTCGTCCCGGCTTCGCGCAGGAACGCGGTCAACGCCTCGTCCGACTGCACATTGGCGCCGGGCATGGTTTCCGCCGCGCTGTGCCGAGCCAGCGGCGGGGCGGCGAAGATCCGCCGCGCGTGCGCGGTTCCGGCGAGCAGAGCCCGCACGTCGCTCGGGGCCGACAGATAATTTGGGCGGATGGCCGGGCGGGCGAGGGGGTCGGCCGAGTGCGCCATGATCGTCCCGCGGCTGTCCGGCCGGGCGATGCACACCACGAGGGTCATGCCGGGTTCGCGTTCGAGGCGGCCGATCCCGTTCGGATCGTAGCTCCCCGGCGTGAACAGCAATTGCAGATCCGGGCTGTCGAGCCCCTCGCGGCTGCGGCAGAACACCATCGCCGTGGTGACGCCGAAGGTCAGCGCGCCGCGCCCAGTGGCGGCAAACCGCCCGATCTCGCCGACCAGCTTGAGGCCGCGCGCCAGCTGGTTGACCGAGACTTCGTCCTTGACCCGGTGCGTAATGCGGGCGGCGAAATGGTCGGAGAGGTTGGCGCCGACCCCCGGCAGATCGTGCACCACAGCAACGCCGATCGACTGCAGATGGGCCGCGGGCCCGATGCCTGAAATCTGCAGCAGGTGAGGCGAGTTGACGGTACCGCCCGAGACCACCACCTCGCGCGCTGCCAATGCCCGATTGTCTTCTCGGCCTTGCCGGAAAGCGACCCCGACACACCGGCCGCCGTCCAACAAGAGCCGCGTCGCGACCGCCTTGGTCACCACCCGCAAATTTGGCCGCCGGCGGGCTTCGGCCAGAAAGGTGCGGGCCGTCGATCCGCGAAACCGGCCGTTGCGCGTCATCTGCGAATAACCGACCCCTTCCTGGACGGCACCATTGTAATCGCCGGTCAACGGGAAACCCGCCTGTTGCGCCGCTTCGACAAAGCGATGGGTCAACGGCAGGATGGTCCGGTAATCCTCGACCAGGAGCGGGCCGCTCCTGCCGCGGTATTGCGTGTCGCCCGGCGCATAGCGTTCGGATTTCATGAAATAGGGCAGGACGTCGGCATAGCTCCAGCCGCGGCAGCCCATCTGCGCCCAGCCGTCATAGTCGGCCGGGTTGCCGCGGACATAGAGCATGCCGTTGATCGAGCTGGTGCCGCCCAGTACCCGGCCGCGCGGCCAATGCAGTGATCGGTTGCCGATGCTCTCCTCGGGTTCGGCGTAGTAATTCCAGTTGACGAGCGGATTGGCCCGCAGATGCAATGCGCCCGCGGGCACGTGAATCATTGGATGCCAGTCGGTCGGGCCCGCCTCGAGCAGGACGACTTGCGCGCCGTCCTCGCTCAAGCGGTCGGCGACGACGCAGCCTGCCGATCCGGCCCCAACAATCACATAGTCCGCGTGCAGGTCCACCATTGAAGCCTCCTCACCGCTGATAGCATCATTCCCGCGAACGAGCGTGCGAAGGAAATCGCCCGTTCACTGGATCAGAGCCGCAGAGTTCTCCCTCGCCCCGCTTGTGGGGAGAGGGTCGGGGTGAGGGGCCTTTTGGAGGTTACACAAGGCTCCGCAATCGGGGGACCCGACGTTGCTCCTCACCCGGCATCCGCGTGCACGCGGATGCCGACCTCTCCCCAAAAGCGGGGCGAGGTGACTGGGCGCGCGGCCAATTCTTTCGCACGCTCTTGCAGACCATCACTGCGGCGTGTGGCGCTGCAGGAATGCCGAGACGCGGTCGATCGCGGTCTGCAGATGCTCGGGTCCTTTCCATTGGCGCAGCGCCTCGACATTGGGCGCCAGCTCGATGATCTC
>DATEQL010000340.1:0-4206 GCA_035272665.1 Allostellaceae bacterium | reverse complement strand
TCCGGATGACCCGGACACTTGCTGTCGAGCTGCCGGAAGTGCTTTAGATCCTCGATCGAGACTGTCGGCGTGCCGAGCCGCTCGTATTTTTCGTTGACCGATTTGACGCCGGTCAAGTGCAGCATCGAATAGAGCAAGGTCGAAGCATGGCCGTTGGACAGCACAAAACGATCGCGATTGGGCCAGATCGGATCCTCCGGATCGAAGCGGAGAAAATCCTGCCACAGCGCGTAGACGACTGGCGCCATCCCCATCGGCGTACCCGGATGACCGGATTTTGCCCGCTGAACCGCATCGATGCACAGGGTGCGAATGGTGTTGACGCAGATCTCGTCGAACGAACCGCGTGGCGTCATCATGTTGTCCCTCTTGAAATTAAGACCGGTTGCCGCGGTGGTTATGCCGATCAGAGAAGAACGCCCGCGAACGTAATCTGATGCCGATCGGCCTCTGGCAGTTCGAGCACCGATTAGGCTGCCCCACCGAGACTCCATTCGAAAGTGTCTCCGGTGCTTACGTGTGATGCGGCGCATCAACGGCAAGGTCACTCGGGTCTTTCTCGAAAATTTCACGCGGCTTGCCGCAAACACACCGGCTCAGGCTCAGCCCGAGCTTTCGAGCGTTCCCCGGAACAGCGCTGGTGCGGTCGGTGCGGCAGCGGGTGTGCCGCCGACCGGTTCCAGAGTTACCTCGAGCTCGCCTTCGCCCATCAGCCGGCGCGCAATTTCCGGCGACACTGCGATGCGCTTGCGCGCCGATTGGGGCAACAGGCCAATCGGCCGTGGCGCTGTAGCATTCGGCACCAAAAGCCAGAGCTGATAGACACGGTCCGGTGGAACGGGTTGCGGGCGCAGGCAGTCGGCCGAGATCTGGTGAGCCTCGCGCGCGAGCCGGATAGCCCAGATCGGGTGGTGGTCGCCGTCGCGTACCACAGCGATGATCGGCATGACCGCAAAATCGGGCGGCTCACGGGCAATGATCGCAGCGACGAGCAGCGTCGACGACAGTACGGCAAGACCGAGCGCTGCCCGGCGCCAAACGAGGACACTGTTCCAGAGCCCAGCGAGCATAATCAGATTACCTGCGATTAAGGTTTTGACGGCCCTTGTTGGCGGTCGCGCAGGCTGAGCAGGAAGGCGATGACATCGTCAGATTGCTCCCCCGTGAGGATCAGGTTGGGCATCTTCGGGTGCGGCGTCATCAGAAAGGCGCGAAGGGCGGTCGCGGTCATTCCGGATGTGTTGGCGATGGCGTGAAAATCCGGCGCGACGGCGATAGTGCGCTGCGAAGCCTGCTCGGCAGTGAGAGCATGGCAAGGCGAGCAGACTTCGTGTGCGTAGGCGCGCCCGGCCTCGGGATTTCCGGAGGGTTCCTGTGCGTTGGCCGCGTCGGCGGTGGCGGCCAGAATGCCCAGGAGCAGCGCGATACGCATCACCTTCTTTCCTCCTTTCCGCGGCGAGATGGATCGACTGTTCGACGGGTTCGGCAGCGGGTTCGGCTTCCCCTCGCAGCGCCGGATGTTCGACCTCGAACCGGCATGGCGCAGCTCGTTCAGCTTTTCCGATTTTGCTTGAGCGGGCAAGCCGCTGGGCTGAGATTGACGAACCGATTAGCAGGAGCCTGTCATGGCCATTTCCCTAAAAGCCGAGCCGTTCGATCTAAAGAGCCAGATGCGGGCCTTCGTCGGACGCCACACCGACAAGAGCTTCGACTGGGACTCCTTTCCCGGGAGCCGAGGCTTTCCCGAACTGGAGCGCGCGCAAATGCGCTACATCGGCGCCGGCGGCTCGCCAAAAGTCGACGACCCGAGCACCCTCGAGCCAGGCCAATTCACCTTGAGTCTGGTGCACCAGCCGGTCGGCAAATACGCTGCCTGTCACTCCCACGAGGTGGTCGAGCACTTCCTGGTGCTGGAGGGGGTATTGACCGTCGGGTGGGCCTGGGGCGATGAGGTGATCGAGGCGCGCCTCGGACCCAAGGATATGGTGCTGAACCAGCTCCGCCGCCCGCACGGGTTTCGCAACGACGGGGTCGAGCCGGTGCTGATGTCGATCAGTGTGGGCAGCGGCATGCCGAAGCCGCCAATCTATGCCTGCCACCCGCGCGACAGCGACCCCCGGGTCGCGCGCCATTTCGGCGCGACCCCGGGGAAAACTCATGCCTTCGATCCCGAGAGCGGCGATCCGCGCCAGCGGGAGTTCGCCCGGCATATCGTGCGCTACGCCGAGCGGCGAGCGGTGTGGGATGCCGGCTTCGCCCGCTTGGTTTATATTGGCGAGGGCGGTACGCCACCCGGCCGGTACCGCATGGAAATGATCCACCTGCCAATCAGCGTAGCGGTGCGCGGGTATGCGCGCCCGGTGGAGGACGCCTACTTCGTGTTGGAAGGCTGCATCACCGTGGGCTGGGAGGAGGCCGGGGATACCGTCGAAGAGCGCCTCGGTCCGAAAGACGCCATCTTCAATCCGGCCGGCCGGGTCCACTATTTTCGCAACGATGGGGTCGCCGACGCGGAGTTCGTGATGCTCGTCGGCACCTCGGAGGCGGAGGAGGTCCGGTTCCAAGCGGAATAACATCTGCCGGGAGAAGAAAATGACCCTACTACAGTCGAGCCGCTTCCGGTTCACACCCGACCTCACGATCTGCCGCATCCTGAACGGGATGTGGCAGGTTTCCGGTGCCCATGGTCGGATCGAACCCGGGCCCGCGATCGAAGAGATGTTCGCCTATCACGACGCCGGGTTTACCACTTGGGACCTCGCGGACCATTACGGGCCTGCCGAGGACTTGATCGGGGAGTTCCGCCGCCAATTCGCTGCCCGTCACGGGACGGCGCGGCTGTCGGAGATCCAGGCCTTCACCAAGTGGGTTCCGCGTCCCGGCCCGATGACGAGACGCATCATCGAGGAGGCGATCGGCGTCTCGCTCTCACGAATGGGCGTTGAACGTATCGACCTCCTCCAGTTCCATTGGTGGGACTACAGCGACGAAAGCTATCTCGACGCACTCGACATTCTCGCCGACCTGCAGCGCGAAGGAAAAATCCGCCACCTCGCGCTGACCAACTTCGACACCGAACGTCTGCGCGTCATCGCCGATCACGGCGTCCCGATTGTCTCGAACCAGGTACAATACTCGCTTGTCGATCGTCGGCCCGAGGCCCGGATGGCGTCGTTCTGTCGCGAGCACGCCATGACGTTGCTCGCCTACGGCACCCTGCTCGGCGGGCTGCTTTCCGAAAAGTACCTCGGGCGCTCGGAGCCGCGGCGGGCCGAGCTCAACACGGCTTCATTACAGAAGTACAAGAACATGATCGACGCCTGGGGTGGCTGGACATTGTTCCAGGAACTGCTCGCAGCGCTAAAACAAATCGCCGACAAGCATCAGGTGAGCATCGCCAATGTCGGCGTCTGCTATATACTCGACCGTCCGGCGGTCGCCGGCGTGATCGTCGGCGCACGGCTCGGCATCGCGCAGCATGTCGCCGACAATGCGCGGGTATCCGGCTTCGAGCTCGACGCCGGCGATCATGCGGCCATCGAGGCGATTCTTGCGAAATCGCGCGACTTGATGAAGGCTATCGGCGACTGCGGCGACGAATACCGGTAACGGCCTGAGCCTAATCGGCCGCGAAACAATAGAACAGCCCGTCGCCGCCGGTGCTGCGCAGGTCCGCCTGGCTGCAGCCGCCGTCCGGACCGCGCGACGGATGCGAGGAATTCCAAGACTTCGACTGAGCATCGTCGCGCAAGCCCTGCCGGTCCGTGTGCCCGACGATCGCCGAGCCTTGGGTGCTGCTCGTCCAGTTGTGGCAGGTGCGGTCCTCACTTGGCGCAAACGCCCTGCCGTCAGGCTGTGTGCCGGTCAGCGCGTCGTGCCTATTGGGGATGTCGCCCCGACCGTTGTTCACATCGCCCTTTTCGGTCAGTGCGGTTTGCTTGGTGAGGTTGTTGTCGCCGTGCAGTTCGTCGACATCTTTGGCGATGATGACCCCTTTGCTGTTCTGCCATGGGCCGTGTCCGATGCGATCGCGCGCATTGACCGCCGCCCGACCGTCGACCGCCTGCGCGCTGAGATAGGCGCGCCATGTGCGCCTTCCGGCCCCGACGGCCTGCGCCAGCTGTTGACAGATCCGATCCGCCCCCTCCAGGCCGCCGAGATCGGCACCCTTGCCGGACCCGGCGCTGGTCACAAAGAAACTCATAT
>DATEQL010000339.1:0-2270 GCA_035272665.1 Allostellaceae bacterium | reverse complement strand
CTGCGCCGTGCTTGGTCTTGAAGTGCACCGGGATCACTTTACCGGTCTCGGCGTAGTCGCCAAAGCCGGTCGAGTCCGGCATGCGGATGAACTCGTAGGCGACCCTTTCGCCTGCCACTTCCAATGGCTCGGGCACCACCTCGCGCAGCCTGTCGGGATCGGTGCGGTAGGTGATGACCACGAATTCGCGGTTGTAGAATTTATAGGGACCCGGCGGATAGGCCGGATCGTGGAGCGGCATGGCGAACGCCTTTGCGGCGCACCTCGGTGCGATTCGTCGGTCGGACCTCCTCTATTCGCGGCCGTCGACCGCGAGATCGAAGGTGAAGACGCCGTCCATCCCCTGCGGGCGCTGCAGCACCTCCGGGTGACGCAAGGTGCGAACGGCGTCGTTGTAGCCGGATCTCCAGTGCTCCTCCATCGTCCGGCGCGAGAATTCGTAATCCTTGGAGTTTCCCTCGTATTTCTTGGCGTGATAAATCAGCTGGATCAGGTTGTAGACTTTCTCGTCCGCGTCCAAGGCCAACATCTCGGCCTCCGGTGTTTGCTGCAGCTCCTTTGGGATCTTGCCGAGGAGGTGCGCGGCCGCGCGACGGAAGATCTGTTTCTTCTTGAACTGATTAGTCGCCAGCCGGGTGCGGCTGGAGTAGCGAATTTCCTTTTGGCGGGTCTCGGACTCGACGAGATTGCGGGGAAACTCGCCGCGCGCGCTCCACAGATCGATCTGAAAAGCGAGCGTGTCCTGTCCGGGGCGGCTGTCGAGCACCCATTCGAGCGGTGTGTTCGAGACGAGCCCTCCGTCCCAATAATGCTCGCCTTCGATCTCGGTAGGCGGGAAGCCGGGCGGCAAAGAGCCGCTCGCCATCACGTGCTCCGGGCGGATCTCGTGGGTGGTGCTATCGAAATAGACGAAATTGCCGGTACGAATATTGACGGCGCCGACACTGAAGCGCAGCGCGCCCGTGTTGATCAGGTCGAAGTCCACCAGACGCTCGAGCGTCGCTCTCAGAGGTGCGACGTCGTAGAAGCTCAAGGCTTCGGGTGCCCCGTTGGGACAGAGGAACGGCGGCGGGACGCGGGGTCGAAAAAATCCCGGCGCACCGCCGACGAGCGCGCCCCACGAGCGCGCCTGATTAACGAGGCTGTGGGTAAACTCATCGCTGCCTTCCAACGCTGGGATGTAAGGCACCCCGAGCGGCGGCGCGCTGACGGTCTCCCAGAACTCGCGCAGCCTCTCGACACGCCGTTCCGACGGATTGCCGGCGATCAGGGCAGAATTGATCGCGCCGATCGACACGCCGGCCACCCAGTCCGGGTGCAGGTTCGCTTCGGCGAGCGCCTGGTAAACGCCCGCCTGATAGGAGCCCAAGGCCCCCCCGCCCTGAAGGATCAGAGCGATACGCTCGAAGGGTGGGCGCTCGGTCGCCACGTGCGTTTTCCGCCGCGAAGGCCGACGATGAGCGGTCTGATCTAGCATATCAAAGCGTCATCGGGCTGGCACTCCTGGGCAACAGCCAGAACCAGACATACCACGCTCGCGGTAGGATTTGGTGCGTTGTTCCAAGGCGATGCGCCTCTCGCGAATGGCGCTCGCGCGAAAGCCCGCGAGAGCCGGCAGATGACGCCTCCAGCCCGTCGATCGTTGGGAGCGGTCACGCGAAAGGACCTGGCTCCAAGCGGTAGATTGGGCGTTCTTCGGGTGGGTCAAGAAGCCCGCGCACCGATCGCAACCTCTCTTAGGTACGCAAGGCAGGCGGCGCGGTCGGCTGTGAAGTCGCTGGCCTCCCACCAGTCGCGCACCGCAGCGAGCAGGCGGCCTACCCGCTCCCCGGGCGGGATGCCGAGGGCCGTGACATCGCGTCCAGCAAGCGGGAACACTGGCGGCATCCAACCGCGGGCGAGATCGAGTAGCTCGGCCAACCGGCTTGGTGACATTTCTCCGTCCGCGGCCAGCAGGGAGGCGATGTCGCGATAGCACTCGGCACCGAGGCGATACAGCGTCCGCCGTTGCGCGGGGGAATCCGCCTGTGGGTCGAGCGGCCAGGGCTGGGCGAGGCCGTGAAGCCGGTCGCGCCACGCGTTCGAGAAGCGCAAGCGATCGGCAAGCGCCACGGCGGCTGTGCCGTCGGCCTCGATCAACGCAGCCAGCCGCCGCAGCGGATCAGCCTCCGGCTCGATGTCGATCAGTCGCCGAAGTCGATCGAGACGGCGCGCTTCGGATAATACCACCGCGAGCACGTCATCCTCCCGCATCATCCGTAAAACCGGCG
>DATEQL010000338.1:0-2349 GCA_035272665.1 Allostellaceae bacterium | reverse complement strand
CGGCTGCATTTTACGCTAGTTTTTCCGGCACCGCATCGCCAAAACACCGCGCCAAAAAGTCAACCACGAAATCACGGCCGAGAGATTTTCACCCACAATGTCGAAGAGACAACGCGTGAGAATGTCTCTGATGCCAAAAAGATCGCGCGCTACGTCGAGAAAGTGGCGCAAACTCGGGGCGAAAATCGACCTCGCCTAGAGACAAATAATACCGCAATATCACATACTTAGTCGGTGGCTGGGTTATAGGGGCAAAAGTCGTGGCATCGGTATGATTATAAGATTCTCAAGGCGGCGCGAGTCGGATTCTTTGTGGGCATGCCGCCGCCTGAGGATATTGACGGTCTGACGCCTGCCAAGCTGAAGGACTTGGTTCTGAAGCTTTTGGAAAAGGTGGCGGCACTGGAGAGAACGGTTGCGGCCCAGCGCGACGAGATCGCACGGCTCAAGGGCGGACCTGGTCGGCCGAACATCAAACCGAATAGCAAGCCGAGCGGCATGGAGCGGGCGACCGATCCGAATCCGGCTGGGGGGGCAGGCCAGGAGCGGCGCCGGCGTGGGAGCACGCGCTCGAAGTTGTCGATCGACGAGGAACGCAAGGTCAGGCTGACCGCGCCGCCGCCCGGCTCGCGCTTCAAGGGCTACACCAGCTTCGTGGTGCAGGACCTGGTGTTGGGTTCGCACGTCATCGATTTCCAGTGCGAGCGCTGGCAGGCCCCCGACGGCAAGGTGACGACGGCACCGCTGCCTCCCGGCATCGCTGGCCATTTCGGGCCGCAACTGCGGCGCTTCGTGCTCGCCCAATATCATCAGGGTCAAACCACGGTGTCGCGACTGGTGACATTGTTGCAGGCGCTCGGCATCGACATTTCCAAGCGCGAGGTGGTCCGCCTGCTGACCGCCGGCCAGGATGGCTTTCGCGACGAAGCGCGCGATGTACTGCGCGCCGGGCTGGCGAGCGGCGCCTGGATCACGGTGGATGACACCGGCGCACGCCACAAGGCAAGAAACGGCTTCTGCACCCAGATCGGCAACGCCCATTTCACCGCCTTCGTCACCACCGCCGCGAAGAGCCGCCTCAATTTTCTCGGCTTGCTGCGCGCCGGCCATGGCGATTACGTCGTCAATGACGCCGCGCTCGCCTATATGGGCGAACGCGCGCTGGCTGGCCATGTGATCGCCCGGCTCACCGAACATCCCGACCGTTACTTCGCCGATCAGCAGGCCTGGACGGCGCACCTGGAAAAGCTCGGCATCGCGGCCTTGAAGGTCAATCCGGACCCCGTGCTGATCGCCACCGAAGGCGCGCTGTGGGGCAGCGTCCAGGCCCACGGCTTTCTGTGCGACAGTGTAATCATCAGCGACGATGCCGGGCAGTTCAATGTTGGCCAACACGGCCTGTGCTGGGTTCATGCCGAGCGCCTGGTTCACAAGCTCGACACCTTCACGGACCAAAACCGCGCCGCCCAGGCCACCGTGCGCGCGGCGATCTGGCAGCTCTACCGCGATCTCAAGGCCTATCGTTGCGCCCCCACCGCGAAGCGCAAGGCCGCCCTTGTGGCAGAGTTCGATCGCATCTTCACCAGCAAAACCGGCTTCGTCACCCTCGACCGCCTACTCGCGCGGCTGCATGCCAACAAGGCGGAGTTGCTCAAGGTGCTCGATCGGCCCGAGATTCCGCTGCACACCAACGGCTCGGAAAACGACATCCGCTGCCACGTCACCAGACGCAAAGTCTCAGGCGGCACCCGCAGCGATCTCGGCCGAGACTGTCGCGATGCCTTCCTCGCCCTCGCCAAGACCTGCGCCAAGCTCGGCATCACTTTTTGGGATTACCTCGGGGCACGGCTCACCACCCCTGGCGCAGCCATCATCTCGCCGCTTCCCCAGTTGGTCCTCGCCCGAGCCAAACCGCCCTGACCGCCACGAGTTTTGCCCCTCTTGCCAAAAATAAGAAAGGTTAGCGGGTCGGGGTAGCACCCGGGCAACATTTCGGCGCGGAGCCGGTTAACGGAAGCGCTCGAATTGTCCACAATCTCTTAACGACGGTGGCTATCATCAGAGACGAAAGTTAGTGGTCGATCTCCTCGATGTCCGAGCCACGCCAAACGCTTGGCATGGTTTTATGGTCGCAGCTGGTGGCAAGCCGGATGCCGCAGCGGCCGAAAGGGTCCGACAACCGGCTCAATCTCGCGCAGCCAAAGCATGGCACCATGAGATGACCATGGTCCGCGAGAAGAGCCCCGGTGGCCAAGCCACGCCATTCTGCTTAGGGCTTCGGCGCCCTTGGAGGGCGCGGCGCGCACGTAAGGCTTCGGCGCGGCGGCGCCGGTTCGCTTTTCTGATGTG
>DATEQL010000337.1:0-2000 GCA_035272665.1 Allostellaceae bacterium | reverse complement strand
CGGCGCGTTGATCATCCCTGCGCCGGGCGAGAGATCGCGCGCCCAGGAAGGCACCAGGCCCCAGCGGGCGATGTGGAGCGCCCTGCCGTTCTCCTCCGCGATCACAATCGGCGAAGACTGCATCGGCGCGATGTTGTAGCGCGGGACGAGCTCGGGCGTTTTCTCGAGCTTGAACTGCTTTCTGATTTCCGCCGGTGCCGCGGTGAGATAGAAGCGCCCGCACATGGCGCGAGTATAGCATCGTGCGTTAACGGGGGTGCGGGATTCCGGTAAGCTCGCGCCGCATATCACTCGAGGAGGACGGAAATGCCGATTTCAGGGGAGCTGATCGCCGGGGCGATGGCCGGGCTCGCGTTTGTCGGATGCAGCCTCGGGGGTGCCACTCCGGCGCCGGGCCCGGGGCGGCGGCGCGAAGTCGTCGTTAACGGCAAGCGGGTCAAGACCGTCGACATCCACGCCCATTGCATCGTTCCCGAGGCGGCAACCGTGATCAGCCATCCGCTGGAAGCGCCGGGGCTGTTGTGGAGCAATCTCGCGGACCGCATCCAGGAGATGGACGCGGAGGGGATCGATGTCGAAGCGCTCAGCATCAACCCCTATTGGTATCGCGCCGAGCGCGACGCGGCGGCCGAGCTGATCAAGATTCAGAACGAAAAGCTGGCCGAGTTCTGCGCCGCCACCCCCGACCGCTTCGTCGCCTTTGCGACCGTGGCCTTGCAGCACCCCCAGCTTGCCGTCGAGCAGCTCGAATACGCGATCAAAACCCTGGGGCTGCGCGGCCTCTCGGTCGGCGGCAGCGTCGCCGGGCAGGAGCTGGCCGATGCGAAATTCCACCCGGTTTGGGCCAAGGCCGAGGAGCTCGGCATCCTCATTTTCATGCACCCGCTCGGGACCCGGGAACTGGAGCCGAGCGGCCGGCTCAAGGGCAGCGGGCTCTTGACCAACACGATCGGCAACCCGCTCGAAACCACGATTGCGCTGTCGCACCTGATCTTCGAGGGCACGCTCGACCGCTTTCCGGGGCTTAAGATCTGTGCCGCGCATGGCGGCGGCTTTCTGCCGTCCTACGCGGCGCGCTCGGATGCGGTGATCACGACCTTCCCCAACCGGGTCGGTCCATTGCCGAAGAAGAAGCCGACCCAATACCTGAAAGACGGTCAGCTCTACTTCGATTCGATCATGTTCACCCCCGAGGGGATGCGCCACCTGATGGCCGAGACCGGCGTCGGCCAGGTCGTCATCGGCACCGACTATCCGTTCCCGTGGAACCGTGTCCCGATCGATCACATCCTGTCGATCCCGGGGCTGAGCGACGACGACCGCATCGCGATCCTCGGCGGCACCGCGGCGAAGCTGCTCGGCATCAACTGAGCGCCGGCTGCTTCCTTGCATCTCCCTGAGAGCAAGGAGAAAACTCGATTCGAGGCCGGGGATCGCCGTTCCGATCGGCCATAAGGCCCGCCATATCCAATAGTTAGCTACCGGGCCAAGACTCGGGGAGCAGGGAGGCGATCGGCGGGCCTGAGGGAGGCAGCAGGGAGACTTTGGGCGGGCATTTCGCACCTCTCGCCGATAGGCTAATGGTTGTTAAAGACGCATGTTTCGAATTTGCTAAAAATAGCATAATCCTGGCATAAAATCAACCTTCTAGCAGCGATGCGGCGTCGTAGCGTCACGCGAACCGCGCCGATGACCCCGCAATGGCACTCAGCTGAAAGCTGCTTGACATCCCTTCGTCGCAGTGTACTTTTTATTCCAAAGCACACTGTCAACCGGAGGATGCCATGATCGAGGACCGGGCGCGCGAGGACATCGCCTTCATCCGCCGCACGATCGAGGAGGGCGGCGCCTACGCGACCGCCCGCGGCCCGGACCTGCTGGTCTGGGGCATCGCGGTGGCGATCGGCTATCTCGGCACCTATGGCTGGATCCGCGGCTGGTCGCCGGTGGCACCCAGACCGCTGTGGGCCGCCTGCATCGGCCTGCCGTGGCTCTATTCG
>DATEQL010000336.1:0-9156 GCA_035272665.1 Allostellaceae bacterium | reverse complement strand
TTCGGCTTGATCAGTGTGTGTCTCGCGCTACGGCTGACCGATGTCACGACTCCGGCCATGATGATCTCCCGATCAGCTTCGCGCTTCGGCCTCGAGCAGCCCGAGCGCCACTTTCATGGCCGCCTGCCGCACCGCCGAGCGATCTCCGGCGAAGACACGGCGCTCGGTCCGGCAAGGTCCATTGCGCCGCGCCAAGCCAAAAATGACGAGCCCGACGGGCTTGGCGGCGCTGCCGCCGCCGGGGCCGGCGACGCCGGTGACCGAGATCGCGAGATCTACAGGGGCGCGGGCGACGGCGCCCTCGGCCATCGCCGCAGCGGTCTCGGCGCTGACCGCACCGTGCGCGGCGATGGTTTCCGGCGGAACCCCGAGCAATTCCGACTTCGCCTCGTTCGAATAGGTCACAAAACCGCGTTCGACGACGTCCGATGAGCCGGCGATCGCCGTCAGCGCCCCGGCAACCAGTCCTCCGGTGCAGGATTCGGCGGTCGCGACATGCCAGCCGCGGGCTCGACAGCCATCGAGAACCGATTGCGCGAGCGTCAGGGTTTCAGCTTCGAACACAAGAGACTCCGCCGATCGCAAGCAGACCCGACAACAAAGCAACAGCGTAGACCGCTGCCAGGAGGTCGTCGAGCATGATGCCGAGACCACCCTTGACGTGGCGGTCGGCCCACCTCACCGGCCACGGCTTCCAGATATCGAAGATCCGGAACAGCAGGAAGGCCAAGGCGTAGGCGAGGGGGTCGAGGGGCGCCGGCAGCAGCACCAGCCATTGCGCCGCGACCTCGTCGATCACGACCGCGCCGGGATCCTCGATGGCGCTCGTCTTGGCGACGGTCGCAGCAGCCCACCAGCCGATGGTGAAGACGATCACAGTGGCAGCGGCCAGACCGCGCATACCGAAATGGCTCCGGATCGCCCAGGCGAAGGGCAGGGCGGCAAGCGACCCCCAGGTCCCCGGCGCAATCGGCAAGAGGCCCGTGCCGAACCAGGTGGCGAGCAACACTGCCGGATGCCCGAACGGCAGGCCGAGGTTGCGGGGAACGAGCGATCTCAGAGCGGAAGGCGCACGGTGGCGACCGCTTGCGCGGCGATCCCCTCGCCGCGGCCGGTGAAGCCTAGCTTGTCGGTCGTCGTCGCCTTGACGCTGACGCGAGACGCGGCGACGCCCAGGATCGCGGCGACCCTTTCGATCATCGCGGCGCGATAAGGGCCGATCTTCGGCCGCTCGCAGATGATTGTGACATCGACCGCGGCGACGGCACCACCCTTCGTGCGAACGAGATCGGCGGCGTGTCGGAGAAACTGGTCCGAAGCGGCACCCCGCCAGCGGGGATCGTCGGGCGGAAAGTGCATGCCGATATCGCCGCCGCCGACAGCGCCGAGTACCGCGTCGGTCAAGGCGTGGAGACCGACATCGGCGTCAGAATTGCCGACAAGGCTCTGGTCGTGCGGGATATCGATGCCGCAGATTCGAACGTGGTCACCCCGGGCAAAAGCGTGCGCGTCAAAGCCCTGCCCGACGCGAACATCGCCCTGGCGCCCCGCAATCAGGCTTTTGGCGGCGGCGAGATCTTCTGCCGTCGTCACCTTCAAATTGTCCTCGCCGCCTTCGACGACGAGCGGAGCCAACCCCGCCGCTTCGGCGACCGCGGCGTCATCGGTTAGCCCGCGACCGATCGCAGCGCGGTGCGCGGCGAGGATCGCGTTGAAGTGAAAACCCTGAGGCGTCTGCGCCCGCCACAAGGCGGCACGGTCGATCGTCGCTCGGATCACCCCGCCTTCAGCGTGTTTGATCGTGTCGCGCAGCGGCAGGCAGGGGATTGCCGCCGGTGCCCGATCGAGCCCGGCGATGACCCGGTCGATGAGTGCCGAATCGGGAAACGGCCGCGCCCCATCGTGGACCAGCACCCACTCTGGGCGGTACGGCGCAAGCGCTTCCAGCCCGAGCCGGACCGAGTCCTGCCGGGTCGAACCGCCCGACGCTGGCGGCATTACGCGCAGACCGGCGACGGCGAGATCATACAACCCCCGGTCCTCCGGCCGGATCGTCACCAGCACATCGGAGACCCGCGGATGCCCGGCGAGTGCCGCGACCGCATGACGCAGTATGCTGGCGCCGTCGAGCGCGAGATATTGTTTGGGCACGGCGCCGCCGAAGCGACTGCCCCGACCGGCCGCGACGACAAGGGCATACACGGAAGCCATGCCCGAATTTATCGCATGATCCGCGGTCTCGCTATCGCCTGGAGGCGGTGCACCCGCCAGCTGCTACGAAAAAAGCTACGCCTTGCGATGATCACGATCTTGAAATAGCCTAATTCACACTGTAGTGTCCCGCCCGGTAACGGCTTCGGGAATGGGGTCGGGGCGGCCGTCAAAAGAGGTGCGGACGGGCAATTCTGGCGGCCATCCGGGTCGAACGGGCATTGCAACCTGAAGGAGAGATTTTGCTGCAGATTTGCTGCAGGTGCAACAACGACTGATCGCCGACACAACTTTTCATTGCACCTCGAAACAGGCCAGACAGCCGACTCGGGCCTTTATCGGCGGAGTGAGCCCGACCCGATATTGCGATGCAGCACGAAAAAATCTAATATCTGCCCAAGAGCAAGGCAGTCGATGTAATTGCATAATCGATGGGCATTTCTGTCGGATCTTTGATGCTGGACGACCCGGTCATCCTGGCACCGATGTCGGGCGTAACCGATCTGCCGTTCCGGCGTCTCGTCAAGCGCCTGGGGGCGGGTCTCGTCGTGTCCGAGATGATTGCCAGCGAGGCGATGATCCGCGAAAACCGGCAATCGCTGACGATGGCGCGAAGCTGCTCCGAAGAGCAACCCATGGCCGTGCAACTTGCCGGCTGCGAGCCGCGGGTGATGGCCGATGCGGCAAAGCTCAATGCCGATCGCGGCGCGCGGATCATCGACATAAATTTCGGCTGTCCGGTGAAGAAAGTGGTGAATGGCCATGCGGGCTCGGCGTTGATGCGGGACGAGGCCCATGCCGCCCGCATCATAGAGGCCACAGTCGAGGCGGTTGATCTGCCTGTTACCCTGAAGATGCGTACCGGTTGGGATGAGCGCAACCGCAACGCGCCCCAGCTCGCACGGATCGCAGAAGCATGCGGCGTCCGGATGATCACCGTACATGGCCGTACGCGCTGTCAGCTTTATGCCGGTTCAGCCGACTGGAAGTTCATCCGTCTGGTCAAAGAGGCGGTCAAGATCCCCGTCATCGTCAACGGCGACATCGTGAGCCTCGAAGACGCCGACCGGGCTTTGCGCGAGTCGGACGCCGACGGTTTGATGATCGGCCGCGGATGCTATGGACGGCCGTGGTTTGTTCGCCAGGTGGCCGATTGGCTAAGGAGCCGCAGGCGTATCCCCGATCCGCCGCTAGGCGTGCAACTCCAGATCGTGCTCGGTCATTACGAGGACATGCTCGCCCATTACGGGAGTGAGGTGGGCTCACGTATCGCCCGCAAGCACATCGCCTGGTATTCGAAAGGTCTTCCCGGTTCGGCGGAGTTCCGTGCTGCCGTCAATCAAACGATCGACGTCGATCGTATCAAGGATCTGATCAGGTCGTTTTACGAGCCACTGCTGGCTCGCCGGGCGGCATAGCCGTGATGTCGCTCCGGCGTCGGGGAGGCGCGCCTAAACCGAGCACAGCAACGCTTTCCGTCGCCGACAGGGCGCTCGATGCGGCGATGATCCTGGGGGCACTGCCCGACCCGGTCATCGTCATCGATCGCCGCGGACGCATTCTCTTCGTCAACCCGGCAGCCGAGCAGTTTCTGGGCTCCGGCGCCGCCGCGCTGCGCGGCAGCGCCGTGGCTGATTTTGTGGCGCCGCACAGCCCGCTGCTCGCGCTCGTCGATTCGGTATGGCGCGTCGGCAACACGATTTCCGAATATGACATGCTGCTCGAAGGACCACGGCTCGGCAGCCGCTCGGTGACGATCCAGGGAGCGCTGACCGGCGAGGGGGCCGACAAGCTGGTCCTCACACTGCACGAGCGCTCGATGGCGGAAAAGATGGACCGCCAGCTGATCCACCGGAATGCCGCTCGATCGATCACGGCAATGGCCGCGATGCTCGCGCACGAGGTTAAGAACCCGCTTTCGGGGATCCGCGGAGCGGCCCAGCTGCTCGAACAGGACGCTGATGCGGCCGGACGCGAGCTCACCCAGCTGATCTGCGACGAGACCGACCGAATCGTCAGGCTCGTCGATCGGATGGAGGCTTTCTCTGACCATCGGCCGATTGAGCGCAAAGCCGTCAACATCCATGAAGTGCTCGAGCGGGTTCGCAAAGTGGCGCAATCCGGTTTCGCCCGACACTTCCGTCTTGTCGAGGAATACGACCCGTCTCTGCCCCCGGTCCACGGCAATCACGACCTGCTCGTTCAAGTGTTTCTCAATCTCGTCAAGAACGCCGCCGAGGCGTTGCCCGGTTCGGATGGCGAAATCATTCTGACAACGGCCTACCGCCACGGTCTTCGGCTCGCCGTCCCCGGCGGCGAGGGGCGCCAGCATTTGCCGCTGATGATCTCGGTAGCCGACAACGGCGCCGGCATTCCAGAGGATCTGCGCCCTTACCTGTTTGACCCATTCGTCACGACCAAACGGAACGGCAGTGGCCTCGGTCTTGCATTGGTCGCCAAGGTGATCAGCGACCACGGTGGCGTCATCGAGTTCGACAGCCAGCCTCGGCGAACGGTGTTCCGGGTGTTTTTGCCCGTGGTCGCGCAAGACGGTATCGGATGATGGCCTCGACGATCCTGGTGGCCGATGACGATCGCGCGATCCGGATGGTGCTCAACCAGGCGCTGATCCGGCTCGGGCACGACGTGCGGATGACCGGCAATGCGACGACCTTATGGCGATGGGTCGCCGACGGTGAGGGCGACCTTGTCATTACCGACGTCATCATGCCGGACGAAAATGGCCTCGACCTGATACCGCGCATCAAAAAGATCCGCCCGGAGCTGCGGATCATCGTCATGAGCGCGCAGAACACGCTGTTGACCGCGGTCAAGGCGACCGAACGCGGCGCGTTCGAATATCTACCCAAACCGTTCGATCTGCGCGAGCTCGTCAGCGTCGTCGAACGCGCGCTGGCCGCCCCACGTGATGCACCGGCATCGCTGTCCGAGGACGATATCCAAGATCAGCTACCCTTGATCGGCCGATCGCCGGCAATGCAGGAGATCTATCGCATCCTCGCCCGGCTGATGGGAACCGATCTTACGGTGATGATCATCGGCGAGAGCGGCACCGGCAAGGAGTTGGTGGCGCGGGCTCTGCACAATTTCGGCAAGCGCCGGAACGGCCCGTTCGTCGCAATCAACATGGCCGCAATCCCGCGCGAGTTGATCGAGAGCGAGCTGTTCGGCCATGAGAAGGGCGCCTTCACCGGGGCTACCACGCGCAGCATGGGGCGTTTCGAGCAGGCGCAGAGCGGCACGCTGTTTCTCGACGAGATTGGTGACATGCCGATCGAAGCGCAGACCCGGCTCTTGCGCGTGCTTCAGGAGGGCGAGTTCACGGCCGTCGGCGGCCGGGTACCGATCCGCGCTGATGTCCGAATCGTCGCCGCCACCCATAACGACCTCCGGCAGCTGATTCGGCACGGCCTGTTTCGGGAAGACCTGTTCTACCGCGTCAATGTCGCGCCCATCCGCTTGCCGCCGTTACGAGAGCGAACCGCCGACATCCCGGCGCTCGCCAAGTATTTCTCGGCGCTGGCGGTGCGCGAAGGTCTGCCGTTGAAACGACTCGACGAAGCTGCGATCGAGCGACTGCGCACCCATCGCTGGCCGGGAAACGTCCGGGAGTTGGAGAATTTGGTTCGGCGGTTGGCGGCGCTCTATTCCCAGGAGGTCATCGGGGTCGAGGTCATCGAGACCGAACTGGCGGACACGCCGGTGTTGACTGATCCAATCGAAATGGCGAACGGGGAGGGGCTTGCGGCGGCGGTCGAACGCCATATCAAAGACTATTTCGCCGCCCACAAGGGGGGCCTCCCGGCGGCCGGGCTCTACAGTCGCGTGCTGCGCGAGGTCGAGCGGCCGCTGATCGTGCAGACCCTCGGTGCTACCCGCGGTAACCAGATCAGGGCCGCGCATTTGCTTGGTCTCAATCGCAATACTCTGCGCAAGAAGATCCGCGAGTTGGACATCCCGGTCGTCCGCGGCTTAAAATGATCGACATCTCCTCACCCCGGCTTCGTCGCTAGCGGAACAAGGGAAGGTGAGGGCGGCACGGGGCGGAAAAGGTGTCGACTGTCATCGTCCGCTGCAGCCGCCCGATTGTCCGATAGGGGTCTCTCATGAACCTGATGCGGCGGGCGCGCATCTGGGCCGGGCGTATCGGGCTGCGGCGCAAGATCGCGTTCGCGCTGGCGATGGCGGCACTTGCTTCGGGGATTGCGACTTATCTGGCGTTGACCAAGGCACCGCCTTTCGGCCCCGATCCCAACGCCGTTCTCTCGCTTTTAAATCTCGACCTCATACTGCTGCTGCTGCTCGGCGCGGTGGTCGCCTGGCGGCTCATCGAGGTCTGGGCCGAGCGGCGACGCGGCCTCGCCGGCTCGCGCCTGCAAATCCGCCTAGTCGTGCTGTTCAGTCTGATCGCGGTGATGCCAACGATCATCGTCGCCGTTTTTTCCTATCTTTTCTTCAACTTTGGGGTCGAATCCTGGTTTAGCGAGAAAGTGCGCACGGCAATTTCAGAGTCACGAGCCGTCGCCGAGGCCTACCTGCACGAGCATCAGCAAGCAATCCGCGCCGACGTGCTGGCGATGGCGAATGATCTCAACAGAGATGCGCTCAAGCTGGCGCTCAACCCGCAGCATCTGGGGCAGGTCGTCTCGGCCCAGGCGGCTTTGCGCGGGCTAACCGAGGCTATGATCTTCGATCGCGCCGGCCGCACCCTGGCAAAGTCCAGCCTCTCATTCACGCTCGGTTTCGAGCCGATTCCCGAGGACAAGATTCGCCTTGCCGCCGAGGGCGACGTGGTGATCATGACCAATGACAGCGATGACCGGGTGCGGGCGCTGGTTCGTCTCAATCAGTTCGGCGATGTCTATCTCTATGTGGGACGGTTCGTTGAGCCGCGAGTTCTGAATTACATCGAAGAAAACCGGCGCGCCGCCGCCCAATATGAGGAGTTGGAGGGTCAGAGGTCCGGGTCTCAGATCAAATTCGCCCTGATTTTCCTGATGGTGGCGCTGCTGTTCCTCGTCGCGGCGGTGGCCATCGGGATCCATTTCGCTACCCAGCTCGCGGTACCGATCAGCCGCCTCGTCACGGCAGCCGAACAGATCCGTGCCGGCGACCTTGCCGTGCGGGTTCCGGTGGGGGAAAAGCACGACGAGTTGGCCTCCCTCAGCAGGGCGTTTAACCGCATGACTAATCAGATCGAAAGCCAGCAAACCGCGCTAAGAGAGGCGAACCGGCAACTCGACGAGCGGCGCCGCTTTACCGAGACGGTGCTGACCGGCGTGTCAGCGGGGGTCATCGGTCTGGATCGTTTCGGCCGCGTCAACCTGCCGAACCGCTCCGCATCGTTGTTGCTCGGAGTTGATCTCGAGCAATCGATCGGTCTGGACCTCTCGGAGGTGGCGCCCGAAATGGCCGAGTTGCTCGACGAGGCAGAGCGCCGCCCGGACCGACTCGCCCAATCGCAGGTGCAGCTCTGCCGAGGGACCAGCACGCGCACCCTGCTGGTGCGCATCGCGGCCGAGCATTACGGCCGCGAAATCAGCGGCTTCGTCGTCACATTCGACGACATTACCGAACTGTTGTCGGCACAGCGCAAGGCAGCCTGGGCCGATATCGCCCGTCGCATTGCGCACGAGATCAAGAACCCACTGACCCCGATCCAATTGGCGGCGGAGCGGCTGCGGCGCAGATATCTCAAGGAGATCAAGCACGATGCGGAAACCTTCACGGTCTGCACCGATACGATCATCCGGCATGTGGGTGATATCGGCCGCATGATCGACGAATTCTCCTCTTTTGCACGGATGCCTGCGCCGGTGCTCAGGCCGGAAAACCTGATCGAGATCGCGCGCCAGACGGTGTTCCTGCAGCGCACTGCCCATCCCGAGATTGCCTTTGAGACGATTTTCCCAGCCCGTCCGGTGACAGTTCGCTGCGACGCGCGTCTCATTGGTCAAGCCTTGATCAATATCGTAAAGAATGCGATCGAGGCGATCGAGATACGAGTGGCCGAGCAAGGGGCAAACCTTGCAGGACATATTCGCGCGTCGGTGACCGATGAGGGGGGCCAAGCCGCGGTAATCGTCGAGGACAACGGCAAAGGCTTGCCGCAGCAGGGCCGTGAGCGGTTGACCGAGCCTTATGTGACGACGCGCGCGAAAGGGACCGGCTTGGGTCTCGCGATAGTTAAGAAGATTATGGAAGATCACCAAGGAGAGCTGGTTCTGGAAGATGGGGAAGCGGGCGGGGCGCGGGTCAGGTTGGTATTCGCCACCACCGAGGCTCGCACGCCGGATCATCCGGACGTGGCCGACCAACCGAGAGAGTTGAGCACTGCCGGTCATGGCGCATGACATCCTGATCGTCGATGACGAAGTAGACATCCGCATGCTGATCGGCGGCGTGCTCAAGGACGAAGGCTACGCTACGCGGGAGGCTGCCGACACTGCTCAGGCATTAGCGGCAATTCAGGCCCGGCAGCCAACTCTCGTCATCCTAGACATCTGGCTTCAAGAAGGCGGTCTTGAGGGTATCGAGATACTCAAACAGCTCCGCGCCGAGATGCCGTCCGTCCCCGTCGTTATGATCAGTGGACATGGTACGATCGAGACAGCGGTTGAGGCGATCAAGATCGGCGCTTACGACTTCCTCGAAAAACCGTTCAAATCTGATCGGCTGCTGCTAGTCGTCGAACGCGCGATCGAGGCAGCCCAGCTGCGGCGCGAGAATGAGGAGCTCAAGCTGCGCGCAGGCGGGGACATCGATCTCGTCGGGGCCTCGCCGGCGGTCAACCAGCTTCGGCAGCAGATCGAGCGGGTGGCGCCGACCGGCAGCCGGGTGCTGATCACCGGACCACCCGGCGCCGGCAAGGAGGTTGTCGGGCGGCTCCTGCATGTGCGCTCTCGGCGCTCGAAGGGGCCCTTC
>DATEQL010000335.1:0-12602 GCA_035272665.1 Allostellaceae bacterium | reverse complement strand
GCGCCTAGCCTTCCAGGAGCTTTACGCCCAGCCCGCCGGCGAGGCCAACGCCTTCCTGAAAAAATGGTACTTCTGGGCCACGCACAGCCGTCTGCCCCCCATGGTCGAGGCGGCCCGCATGGTTAAGCGCCATTGGGACGGAGCGCCTTCAGCTTGTCACAGAGCTCGATCTGGGCAGCCTGACGCCGCGCCCCTCGGCGCCTGAGCCTCGCTTCGCCTTACTGTCTGGTGCATGCTTGACCTGATGACCGATTCTCCGCACCCGGCCCTTCTTCCCACCTTCGGCATGTCGCGGATTTGCTACGCTATCTATCGTCGGCTAAGTTTGCTCCGCGCGTGGATCCTGATCAATCTCGCAGCGTAGGGTCGACGATGACCGCAATGGGGCAATCCTGCGCATTCGTCGATCGCCGGCGTATCGGCCCGGTCAGCGCC
The DNA here is from genome assembly GCA_035272665.1 of Allostellaceae bacterium. Taxonomy (GTDB): domain Bacteria; phylum Pseudomonadota; class Alphaproteobacteria; order ATCC43930; family CGMCC-115725; genus AP-15. The sequence continues at coordinate 12,167 of DATEQL010000335.1, read as the reverse complement.
GATTCGCGCCACGGCGAACAGGGCGACGCCGCCCTTCGGCCATCTGGCGCGCGCGGCACCCGTCGCCGTTGTCGGCGGCGCGTTGAGCGGTACCCGCTAGCTGCAATTCGCCACCCTGATCGAGGGGGTCAGGTTTGCAGCAGACTCCGCGCTGGAGGGAACTGGATTCGAACTCTCGGTTCCGCGCGAGATAGGCCTCGGTTACGAGGCTCTGTCGTTCATCTGTCGGCACAAAAGTCCTGGCGGTCCGCCGAGGGCACCCATTCCGCGAGGGGAACCTCGACCGGGACCGATGTCGGCGATCGAGTGAGGCGGCGCGGGTTCATCGAGGAAGAACCGGCGGGAGGACGGCTTCCGCCAGGGCACAGCGGTATCGCGGTCACACCGACCCGTGCTCGATTGGGTCGGTGAGCTCCGACCTGCGGGGGCGTGTATGTTGATTGTGCCATGTCGGGTTTTAGGCGAGCTCCGCTCCCATCACTTCTCGACCTTGCCTGGCGGACAGCTTTCCGGGTCGGTTTCCCGCTTGCCCGTATCTGGTGGCGACTCGCGCACGCGCGGCGGGCGCAGTGGGCAAACGAACGGCTGAACACAATTGCCACGTTCTATGCAAATTTGCTCAAGAGGGGCCTCTATTCAGAGGGGATAATACCTTTATCGGGCCGAAATATCTGGCCCTTGCCATTCGCAGTGAGCGCTTATTTCGAGCCGGTTTTCAATCCCGATGGCTCCCGAATTCCGCCGGCGCTTGGAACCGGTGTTGGCCCGTTCCTCACGCTTAACGTTGTACCTCAGGCAGAAGGATCACTTGCTGTCCTCAGTTATCCGTTGGAGTTTCGCGAGACCTTGAAAGATTTTCTGGACCCCTTTCGGTCCCCGATTAAAGAGCTGGCCTTCGTAGAGCGCGTGTGGGAAACCGCCTTACGCTACTGCGAAAACATCATATTGGCACCGCATTATTGGGATACACTGCCCGACCCCGTGCAGACGGCAATACTTGAATTCTACAATTCGGATCCGCACGTCTGGCGCGCCACGCCGGGCCCGGCGATTTCTCTGTTCGATTGGAACACTCGGATCCCGAAGAACGAAGCAAGAGCCCGCTTTAAAATGGAGCCGGGACCGCCCGAATAGCCGCACTCGCCTTGGAAGCTCCTGATTCTCATCAATCCGGCCTCGCGCGGCCTCCGCGCGTACGATCCGCAGGTGGCTCCGCCAATACACGCAAGCACAACTAAGATCCACTTGAGTATCGAAAGCGCATTCCTCCAGTCGACCCATGCGGGTATTAGACGCAAAATTCATTTCGGCAACCCCCGTGAGTTGAGATTAAATCGTGATCCGCTCGACCTCGTCGAGCGTGATCGCATCGTCGGTGCGGTCGTATAGCTTGGTTGTCCGCGGGCTTTCGTGCGCGGCCACGGCCTGCGCGTTTTCCAGGGTGCCGCCGGCCTCGAGGTAGGCGGTGATGCCGGTCGCGCGGAACACGTGGAAGCCAAGCTTGACCTTGAAGCCGGCCTCGGCTGTGCGCCGGCGGACCATGCGATAGGCGTCGATCCGGTTCATCGGCTTATCGGTCAGCACGCCGGTTTTGCCGACCGCCGAGCGGAAGAGGGGGGTCTTGCCGTCGTCGCGGATGCCGGCGGCGGCGAGATACTCGTCGATGAAGTGCTCGAGCTTGTGATGCGCCGGCATCTCGTGGCGAGTCGCGCGGCTAACAAGGCCACAGCCTGCGCCACCACTCCCAGCGATCTTCGCTGAAAGTTCGCTCTAAGCGTTGTTCAGCGGACGACCGACGCTCTGTCCTCAAGTCGATCGTAGGCGCGCCGAGCACTCCGGCGTTCTCCATCACCTTTCGCCTTCTTCAGCCTGTTCGGCTTCGAGCCGCCGGAGCCGATGGCTGGCGCCTCGACGCATTGACCTCCCCGTCTGAACGGTTAACCTGACCCCGCCGCAGACGCCGTTACGTCAATTTCGAGCAACTCAGCTACACGACCTGTGGGGTTCGCGGGCGAATTCCAGCCTCGGGGCACGATCGTAACAGCGGCGACTGCCCACCGCCTCATTCGCCGCATCATGGGAGGACATCGAAGAATGAACGAGAAATCAGTCAATTCCGCACTACCTGTGATCAGCCGACGCCTTGTGTTGGCTGCTGGCACCTTGGCGTCGCCAGCCTGGTGCTTCCGGTCGCCGCGGGCCGGGCCGCGGGCGCATTTGGGCCGATGTTCGTCTATGTCGGCTCGTACACCAAGAATCCGCCAGGTGGAGGCAGCAATAATCCCGTCGGACTTTCGGTCTTCAGGTTCGATCCGGCGACGGGTGCATTGTCGCCAGTCCAGGAGGTGCAAAGCGCGAATCCGTCGTTCGTAGCACTCGATCCCTCTCGCCGTTTCCTGTACGTGATCAACGAGATCGATGACTATGAGGGGCAGAAGAGCGGCTCGGCCGAGGCCTACACGATCGACCCGAACACCGGGATGGTCAAGCTGCTCAATCGCCAGTCCCTACATAGCCCCATCCCGGCCCATCTGGCGGTGGATCCGACGGGACACCACCTCGTTGTCGCCAACTACATCGGCGGCGATTTCGTCGTCCTGCCGATCGAGGCCGATGGACGGCTCGGCCCCGTGAGCGGGGAGGTCAAGGATACCGGCAGCGGCCCGAACAAGGCCCGCCAGGAAGCGCCCCATCCTCACAGCGTCGTCTTCGACCCGGCCGGCCACTTCATCGCTGCGGCTGATCTCGGCATCGACAAAGTCCAGGTCTTCCGCCTCACCGACGGCGGTCTCGTGCGGGTCAGCGAGGCATCGGCGGCGCCCGGCGCCGGACCGCGTCATATCGCATTCGACCCGAGTAGCAAGCGCCTCTACGTTGTGAATGAGCTGAATGCGACGGTGACGGTTTTTGCCTACGACGCCGCCACGGGGCAGATCGGCGGGGTACTACAGATCATCTCGACCGAACCGACCGGCTACAACGGACCGCACAGCACAGCCGAAATCGCGATCCATCCGTCCGGCAAGTTCCTCTATGCCTCCAACCGTGGCCACAACAGCATCGTTGGCTATCGCATCGATCCCTCGACAGGCTTGCTCTCGGTGATCGGATTCGCCACGCAAGGCATTAGTTTTCCGCGCAACTTTGCCATCGACCCGAATGGGAAGTGGCTATACGTCGCCAACCAGAAGAGCGACACCATCGTGCAGTTCGAGATCAACCCGGAGACGGGCGAATTGAAGCCAACCGGCCAGGTGACGCCGTCCATCACACCGGTAGCGATAGTGTTCAGGACCACCGGCTAGGGCGGCTTCACTGCGACCGGAACGCCTCGGGCAATGTGACGCGGTCGGCCCGCGCCGTGGCTTGACGCGCGCACCGATTTATCAGGTTCGCGGCGAGGACGATGATTTCCGCAAGCGATGGACGAAGCCATGGAGGATTCGCGGACGAGCTTGAACCGGAGGCCCGGCGCCGCGGCAGAGATGGCTATGACGAGCCCATGGTCAGCATGGGGAAGATCGTCCGCAACGATGGCGGCAGCCCGCTCCTGGTCAAGAAATACAGCGACACTCTGCTTGTGACATTGCTGAAGGCACACTACCCCGTGAAATACCGAGATCGCGCCTCGATCGATATGATGACAGGCGGCAAACCTTTGGAACCATCGGATGCTAAACAGCAGTTCGCCGCTTCGATGGAGCGCCTCGCCGAGCGCCTGGTTGGCGGAAAGGCTCGCGAGCCTTCCTCCGGCTAAACGGCCGAATTTTACGCCTTGCTTTGGCGCAGTCTCCGACGGGAGAGGATATTGGATCAGGCAGCGAGGCTAATCGGGTGGTCAGCGGGGATCTAGTCGGGGGTTCGCCACCCGTCGACTTTTCGCACGGTGATCTGACCAGCGGCGAGCAGTGCCTGGCGGCAGTTGCAGCCGAAGTAACAGCGATTTATTGGCATTTTTGTCCGGACACGTCGTGTTCACGCAGGACGCCAGAGAAAGGCCGCACTACCTCAGTAAGCAGACCGGCTGGCCGGTGGCCCGCGCCGCCGTTAAGTGCCAATGCACAAAATCGCTGCGCGATAGGCCGCTGAGGCGAGGGGCGTAGGCTCATCTCCGGGCGCCGCAACCGGGATAGAGATCGTCGGTAGCCGGAGGAGCGTCCTGTCTTGAGGATCGAGGGGTCGTCAACCTCATCCAAGACAGGAGTTTTCTATGACTACGGACGCCGTCACCCCGCTGCGTCATCGCATGATCGAGGACATGAACGCGCGGAAGCTCTGTGCCGGCACGCAGAGGGGCCACATTCACAGCTGCAAGCACCGGAGCTCATCCAAGCCGATGTGCTTGACGACATCTCTATCGGCGACGCAATCGCGGGCGCGGATGCCGTCATCAATCTAGTCGGCATTCTGACCGAGACGGCTAGACAGACCTATCGCGCCATTCACGTCGAAGGCGCCCGCCGAGTTGCACTGGCAGCACAGCAACTGCAACAGCTGCGGGATTTTGTCCGCGGCGTCGCTGTTTGCTTCGAAGAAATACACGTACCTTATGTTTTGGTCGATGTTGGTCCAAATTTGCTTTGCCACTTCATATGCCTTTGCCGCGTCGTACTGAGCTCGAAAGGCTGGCCCGTAGCCACGACCACCTGGTCTTCCTTGAGCTCGCCACCCTGGCTTTCTCTCTTTTGCCTCTGCAGCTGTCGCGCGCCAGCGCACAGAGGGCCGGCAGCGGGACAATCGACGGCCCGAGCAGGACGATGTCCGCGGGTTCCCGCCCCAACCCGACTTCCCTCTTTGATGGGGATCAAGCCGGCCGGTCGAGAATTCGTTTCGTTGCCAGCAGTCTCTTGACGGAGCCGAGGGCAAGAGGATCGAGGCGGGGCCCTGCAGGGTCCCGCCGCCGCTGCCACGATGCCTCAGGTCGATTTGACCTCGATTTTCTTGGTCGGCTTCTGGGCCTCCGCGGTCTTCGGCAGGGTGATCGTCAGCACCCCCCTGGAGAAATCGGCGGCGAGCTTGTCGCGATTGACACTCGCCGGCAGCTGGAAGGCGCGCTGGAACGAACCGTAGGAGCGCTCGGAATAATGATAGTTCTTGTCCTTCTCCTCCTTCTCCTGGCGCTTCTCGCCTTTGAGGACGAGCATGTCGCCGGAGACCGACACGTCCACGTCCTTGGCGTCCAAACCCGGCAACTCGGCCGAGATCTTGTACGCCTTCTCGTCCTCGCTCATGTCGATCGCTGGCGCCGAGAAGCTGAACGAGCTGCGCCATGCCGGTTCGACGTCGAACATCCGGCGCAGCGAGGGGAAACCAAACCCGCTGCCGAACCGATCGAACAACCGGTCCAGTTCGCCGCGGAACGAGTGCCGGACATCGGGGACATTGGTCTGCGCCGGCGGCGTCTGCTTCACTTCGACGGGTACCTCTGCCATTGCTGTCTCCATCGCTCAGTTTGAAGGAAGAGGCATGTTTATGCCTGTTGAGCATGTTGCGTGCTAGCCTCGGGCGCGACATTGATCCAGCGCAATTTCAGCTCGCCCTGGAATCCGATCGCCGGGTCCGCATCGCCCCACGGCACTCTTGAAGGTCATGCCCCGGGCGGCGGCGTTTGTGGGGAGGCTATTCAGTCTCTTGAGCTCAATAGGGGCGAGGCATCTTCACCCTCGGGCGACCCCAGATGGATGAGAGCCGGATCAGGAACCGCGTCTTCAGCGACGACGCCCAACGCTGTGCCGAGTGCAATAACCCGCCGGCGGAGCGCACCGGCCACGCGCTCCTCTTCTGTTCGGCCGGTTCCAGCTGCGCGGAGGATCTCGACGGACTCGGGATAACCGAAGGCCACGGTGATTTGGCGTATCCTGGGGATGCGGCGGCCCCGAGGCAGCGCCTCGAACGCGCCGGCGATGTAGGTGGGCACAGCCGGCGCTCCGCTGCGCAACAGCAGCAATCCGATGCCGGGCAGGAAACGCTGCAGCCTTCCATCGGGCGAGCGCCAGCCCTCGGGGAACCACATCTGGATATTGCCTGCCTGCAGTACCCGGCCGGCGGCTTCGAGCGTCCCGGCAGGATGTCTTGAGTCCACGGGGAACACGTGCATCGCCCGGCAGAACAGCCGAGCAGGCGGATTGGCGAACAGGCGCACGGTGTCCCCCGCCCAATAGAGGCGCCGGAATATGGACCAAGGCAGCGCCGCAGCAATGGCCATACCGTCGAGGTCGCTGACGTGGTTCGAGGTGATCACGAATGCCGCCGACTCGGGCAGTTGCTCGGTGCCCGTGACGCGCAGGCGGAACAGACCGCGCATGACGAGCCAGTTGGCCGCATAGAGCGCCGCGGTAAACACGGTCAGGAACATGCCCGTCGGTGCGAGCCAGCGATCGATATCGATGGCGGCCGCAGAGGCTTCGCGAGGCGGCGCGCGAGCGCCCGTGCAGCGCGCGATCGACAAGCGCAGCAGGTCGCGAGCCGTCTCGATCCCGGCAATATCGGTATCCGACAGATGCACGCCCAAGCGGTCCTCGAGTGCGACCGCGAATTCCATCCAGCCGAACGAGTCGAGGTTCAAATCGAGAGCGAGATTGACATCGAGGTCGATCGTCTGATCCGGATAGCGTTGGTGCAGCAAGGCCCAAACCGCCTCCGCCGTCGGGTCGCGCAACAGCGCCGCATCCTCCGGGGACAACGCATGGACCGCACGCCGGGCCCCTCCGGCGACCGCCTGGCCATAGAGCACGGGCAGCAGAAAGCGGCGGTATTTCCCAAGGCGAGTACGCGGCAGTGGCTCGGCGGTCAGCGCGAACCCCGACAATCGCTGATAGGAGGGCAGATTCTGCGCCTTCTCCGCGAGGATGACACGGACGCCATCGCGCAGGTTCGTCGCCCCGCGGTCGCGAAGCTTTCCCGGGTCCGGCCGCACCAGGGCGACGAGCGCCCCCTTGTCCTCCAGAACGGCAATCTCGGAAATCTCCGGGGCGTCGCCATAGACCCGTTCCAGGTCCTCGGGGATCACCTTCTTGCCGCCGCCGAGCACCAGCACCTCCTTCGCACGGCCGGTGACGAAGAGGAAACCGTCGCGATCGACAAAGCCCAGATCCCCGGTCCGGAACCATGCGTCCGGGGTGAATGCCGCGCGATTGGCTTCGGGATTGTCGAGATAGCCCTGCGTGATCGAGCTTCCGCGCAGCTCGATCTCGCCTGTCCCCTGATCATCGGGGCCGGCAATGCGAACCTCGCCGTCGGCGAAGGGGCGCCCGACGCTGCCCCAACGGCGGTCGTTCGGCCGGTTTCCGGTGAAGAGCGACGCGGTTTCCGCCAGCCCGTATCCCGACAGCACCGTCCAGCCGAGTGCTTCCAGCAATTCCTCGGTCTCTCGTTCCAGCCGCGCTCCGCCCGCGATCAGCAGTCGCAGGCTCCGGGCAATTCCGTGCCGGACAGGAGCGAACAGTACGCGTCCCAGACGAAGCCGGGTCGACTGCTGAACAACGAGCGCCAACTTCAGCAGCGCCCGCCACGCCACCCGCACCGTTAGGTTGCGGGCCTTGACACGTGCATCGATCGCCGCCCCCAGCGCTTCATAAAGGCGCGGCACGCCGATGATCGTGGTGACCCCTCCCTCCCGCATGGCCGCCATCAGCAACGGCCCGGTCGTGCCGCCGGGGAGGACGATCGCGGTGCCGAGCGTCAAGGTGCTCAGCGTCCCGACAATAAAGGGATAGGCGTGGTGCAGCGGCAGAGGCAGCAACGCGTGATCACGCGGTCCGACGACTGCCAGTTGCCCCACGGCCTCGACATTGCTGGCGATGTTGAGGTGCGTCAATAGGAAGGCCTTGGGCGAGCCGGTCGTGCCGGAGGTCCAGGACAGCAGCGCCGGCTCGTCGCGAGCGGGAACCGGCAGATCACCATTTCGCGGACCCAGAAGCGACTGCCAGCCCGTCGCAGTCTGTACGGTGCATTCGGTTTCGTCGACCAAGATCGCCCTGGCAGCATGTGCGCGCAAGATGTCGCTGGATGCTTCGAGGTGACCTGCCGTAGTGAAAATCAGCCGGGCGGCACTGGAGGTCAGCGCCGCGTCGAACTGCTCCGCGTCCGCCAAATCGTCGATCGGCACCAGCACTCCGCCGGCCGCCAGGACGGCGAGGGCCGCAACGATCCAGACCGGGGAGTTGGGGCCCCAGATCGCGACCCGCACGCCGCTGCCGAACCCGGCGTCTCGCAACCCTCGCGCCAAGCGAAGCGCCTGGTCGGCCACGGTCTCGCTGTCCCAGCTCGCACCCGCGCCTTCTCCAAACGTGATGAGCGCCGGGTGTCGGCCACGCGCCGCCACATCGCGTAACAAGCCGGTGATAGTCCAGGGGACGGTCACGAGAAGCCCAAGGTCCGAAAGGCTATCGATGCGGACACCGGGCCGGTGGAGCGCCCTTCGCCACGCGACTCGTTCTCGCCCGGCACAAGTGATCGCCCGAGTTAGTCAAATCGAGGGCGGCTTTCCGCGAAACCGCTTTGCCTCAATTTCCTGTGCAAGGTCCGCGCGACGTTCGGGGCTGAGTTCCTCCCGCGCGCCTTTGGGTTTGTTCCCGGGTCGCTCGCGCGTCTCGACTACCCTCTGGTCCTTGCCTCTACCCTGCTTCGATCCACGATCCTCGGAGATCGGCGTTTCCCCTCAACTCAAACGATCTTCAGATTTGAACTGGCGGCCTGCCGAACCGACTTGATCCAAATCAACCGGCATCTCGACTGACGACTTTTATGCGCCCGGATGCAGCGATCACCTGTCTTGATCCTGTGGCGCAGAGTCTGGGCGAGCCTCGGCCTGACGAGAAGACCCGGCGCGGATTGCGACGGAACCGGCTGGGTCAGGCTTCCCTCGTCCACTCGACGCGCACGAAGTACCCATCTTTCTCGAAATTGTCCTCGATCTTGCCATGGAAAGCGCGCTTGACTGCCTCGCCAATGCGGCGCGGTAGGTGGATGTCGGTCGTACTAATCACGACTCCCTGCGCGTCTTCCTCGATGCTGATGATTCGGTTGAGGGGATGCTCCTTTTTCTCCGCTTCCTCCTGATGGCGGGCCAGGTGGATCATCTCCTCTTTGTGCTCCCGGGGGAAATCACCCCGCAGTGTCACGACGCCAGCCGGGAATTTATCGTTGATGCGACGGCAGGCCGCACACAGCTCTTCGACGGCACCTTCGGCCCTCGCCACCCATCGCCAGCGCCCCTCGCGATAGACGGCGCCGCATTGCGGGCAGGCCGTGCCGTCACGCAGCTTTTGCTGGCGTTGGTAGGGATCGAGGATGTGATCCTGTTGGGCGTGTCCCGCGATGCGGCGCGTCGTTCGCGGCCTTTGCGGTCTGAGGTTCGATTGTTTCATCTCGGCTCCGTGGCTCGATCGCAGATCCGGGTTCTCACGGCGATGCGGAATGGACACTCTCCTGGGCATAGCCGGTTCGCCATTGACCCAGGTCAATCGGCACCAATCGCGCCTGCATCAAGCGAAAGCGCTTGGTGGAACCGTCCGATGGACTGGCATCAGGCTACCAACAGCGCGCTGCGCCAGGCAATGCGCAGCTTCTCCTGCCGCAACTCTTCAGGGTGCTCGGCGCGCCGCTGCAGCGCCGTCCGGTCGGTGACGGCCACAGATCCCTGGGTCGCTGCCAAGCAGACCGTCGGACAGCGGGTAATCCTCCTGGTGCGTCCCTGGTGCGGATGAAATCGGCGGGGACGCCACGGTCGCGCGTGTTGGGATACGCCTGGCTCTGCCGCCCGACGAAAGAGATCGATCAGCCGGTCAAAAGCGTCCTCGTCGATCGCGAAACAGTCGATCACCGGGATCATTTCGTGCGACCCATCTCAGCCTTGATGCATATGACGGGCTCGAGCTTGGCGACCTTGCGCGAGAGGTCAGCGAGATGCGCCACCTCGACGACTGTCGTACTGTCCTTGTAAGCACCGGGCGCCTCCTCAACGACACCGCGCATCGACGGGTTCTTGATGATGATGATAATGATAATGATGATGTCGCGGTCGCGGAGTTCGTCGACCAACTGGCGGCCACGCCACTGCTTTAAGGCCTGATGTCGGCTCAATCGCCTCCCGGCGCCGCGGTAGGACGAGGCGAAGGCGTGCTCCGGACGAGATGCCGGCCCGACTGTGATCGCGGACGGGGTGCCATGCTGCCGCCGATGAACACCGCCTGGCCGGTGGTGGCGAAGGCCGTCGGCAGGTCCGGATGGCCCGCGCCGAACGCGGGGGGTCGCACCCGTGCGATGGATGAAGAGACGCCAGCGCTGGCCGGCGTCTCGTGCTCTTCCTCCTTGCAGGTGTCGTGCGAGACGTCGGACAGCACCGGCGTTCCAAGGTCTGCGCCACTTAGTCTCTGGCGTCGCGTTCCAATCTTTCCGCGAGCCTCGCTGCCAGCTGCGCCAACGCCTTCTTGTCGTCAGTCCGGCTCACGCGCTCGGCGATCTCCAGGGCTCTACTCGCTTCCTCACGGAGTGCGATTGCGATGTCGATAGACATGTCGCGGCCGTCTTGTAACCAGCTGTTGTCTCCCTGATCGAAACTCGAAGGGTTGCTCCGGCGTTGCTCCATGTCAAGGGCGCCCCCGGGGACTGGCGATGCGGCGCATCGAGCGCCCGGGCGATTTCGAAACCGACCGCGACGCCGACGCGCGGCAATGCCAGAACGATCGGCCCGGGCCTTCAAAGGCCCCCTTCGCGCAGCGCCTGGGCGACAAAATTATTGCGCGGGCCGAGGCGGCCACTGCCGCTGCCACGCGCGAACCAGCTCGACCCCCTCTCCTTGTCCTCCTACCCCGCCAAAAAACACATTGTCGATCGACGCGCGGCGACTTGCCTTGCGCTAGATCAATCTCCTCCCGCGGCAAAGCAGGTAATAGGGGACCTGTTGTTAGGTTTGGCTTCGGGATTCGGAGGAGAGGGCCATGGAGCGGATTCTCGTCGCGGTCGACGGTTCGTCAGCTGCGCTCAAGGCGGTCGATCTCGCCGCTGATCTGGCGAACAAATACAATGCCGAACTCGTTCTGTTGACAGTCGTCCCTCATCTCTCCCCAGGGGTCGATCCCGCCTTCGAGGAATATGCGCGGGTGGAGCATATCCAGGTACCCGCAACCCAACTCGCCCTCGCGGCGGCTGAGAGCGTGCTCGACGGGGCGCGCAGAGCGGCTCGGGCGAAAGGCGCGACGCCGATCGCGGCCGAGCCGTCTTTCGGTGACCCCGCCCAAGAGATCATTGCTGCAGCCGGGGACCGGCAGGCGGATCTCATCGTCGTCCGGAGTCGTGGCCATGGCCGGCTCGCCGGCCTCCTCCTCGGCAGCGTCGCGCAGAAGGTGGTCAGCCTCGCTCCCTGCCCGGTCGTCGTCGTGCATTGATCTCGGCCGTCAAATCCGCTCCCACAGGCCGGTCTCCTCGTCGAGGCGATCCAGCTCGATACCGCTGAAATCGAAACGTGAGACAACGCCCACGACCTTGCCGCCGTCGACGATCGGCACATGGCGATAGCGCCCGTCCTCCATCAGCCGCAGCGCTTCGATCGCCGTCTTGCCCGGCGGCATCGTGTCGGGGTCACGTGTCATGACCTCGGCGAGCTTCGTCCGGGCCGCGCTCTTTCCCTCTGCCAGCACCCGGTGAACGGCATCACGCCCCGTGAAGATGCCCAATAAGCGCTGATCGCCCTCGGTAACCAGGACGGCGCCGATGCGTCGGTCGCGCATGCATTGGCAGGCCTCTCTCACCTTCGCGCTCGGTGGAAGCGTGATCGGGTCCTGATTCCTCACGATGTCCGACATCTTTCTCATGATCAGGCCCTATGTTGTGGAAGCGCCTTTTCGTGCGTAGGATCTGGGCGTTGCCGTATGCGACGGGGTTTCCGGTTCTGCCTCGAGATCCACCAGTTCTATCTCGATCACGCCGGCATGGATTTTCCAATCGCGAATGCCTTCGAGCTCGGCGAATTGCTGCTTCGCCGCGTCGACCGCCCATTCAGCGCTGGGCGCCGATCGAATGAGGATCGAGCGTTGGCAGCAGCGGAAAAGCCTATCATTTCTGGGAATTTCATTTTCATAAAACAGACGCGATAGCTCGGCATCTGTCGCCCTCCCATTCCAGTTAGCCATACCATCATGGCCCGCCGTTCGACGGGCCTTGATGAT
>DATEQL010000334.1:0-2708 GCA_035272665.1 Allostellaceae bacterium | reverse complement strand
CGAGTTCCAGGGTAAAGGCCTGAGATTGCGGGTCCCTCGGGCGCCCCGCCGCGTTGCCCAGCGGAAAATCGCTGAACAGGAAGCGCGGCACGCCGCAATATTTGACAATGTCCTTGGCGCACCCCATGACGACGGTGGCGATGCCGCTCTCCTCCAAATGCCGGGCGGCCAGACTCACGGTCTGGTGGCACACCGGTCAATTGGCGACGAGAACGGCGGCGTCGGCGCCGTCGGCGCGACAGCGCGCCAGCAGCTCGGGGCAGTCCCTTTCGAGGGTGGTGCGATGGCTGCGGTTCGTCGGCGCGCCGTGAAAGCGCTGCGCGACCTCGCCGATACGGCTCGCCTCAGCGCAGCGCCGCAATTGCGGCAGCGGGAACCAAGTATTGCTGTCCTCGGCGGTGGTATGCACACGGTCAATAGCGAGATGGGAAATCCGCAGGTCGTGGTCGACGCTGCTGTCTCCCGAATAGACGGTGTAGAACTTGGCGGCGCTATTGTAGGGAGCTCCGGGACCCTGGTCGCCGTTTTCCGGCTGGTAGGGTGCCGCGGTGGTGATCAAGGCGACACGGCACTCGGCGAGCGGCTTTTTGAGCGGCCGGAACGGCACCTCGGCGTAATGCGCCCAGCGATAGGGCGTCGCATAGCCGAGCGCCAGATAGTAGTCGCGGATCCGCTGCATATAGGGGATCGGCGCGTCGTGATCGGGAGCAAACCCGAAGCCTTGCTGCGCTTGGCTCATCTCGTCCCTCTCTTCCCAATTCGCCGCGCGCTGCAGGGCCGAACAATGCCCCGCGCACGGCGTTTCGCGGGGAGGTTTAACCTCCGGAGATTGCTGAGTCGACAGGCGCTTGCCTCATGCGACGCGAAGATCGCAGTATCAGTGCTGCTCGGAAGTCTCTGGCAGCTCAACTGAAGGGAGGGAAGCGCATGCCGACCGCGGTCGAAGAAAAGGATGCGATACGGGAAGTGCTGGCGGAATACTGCTTCCGGCTGGATGACGGCCGGTTCGCCGAGATGGCGGCGCTGTTTACCGAAGACGGCACGTGGGATACGGCATTCGGCAAAGCGACCGGCCATATGGCGATCGCCGAGTTGGCGGGCAGCCTGCGGATGCGCGCAGAGCAGCCGCGGCCGCGCGCCGTGCACCTGGTGACGAACATATCGATCGCGCTCGACGGCGCGCACGCTCAAGTGCGTTCCAATTGGATGACGATGCAGAACAGCCCGCAGGGACCAAAGATCGGCTCGGGTGGCGCCTATATCGATGAGCTGGTCAGAGAGGATGGGCGGTGGCTATTCCGGTACCGCAAGATCGACCGTTTCATCGCTCCATGAGCTTGAAGCGGCACCGCGCCCGATGAGCCGGCTGAGCAAGCGGATCGGCGCGATGGCTACCGAGCGACCAATCCCATCCAGAACATCGTCCTGTCTCCGACATCGACATCGTATTTGCGGACGAAATCGAGCTTCCCGTCGCCATCGATCCGGAAGACGGCCAGGCTCGCGGGAACGGTGCGCAGAGTTGCGCCGTCTTTCACCAAGAGCGGCATGATGTGCGCGGCGATCAGCAGGCGCCCGCTCGGGTCGATGTGAAAGGTTCGACAGTGAATGCCGCGGGTATCGATGTGCTGGATCAGGCTCGGCTCGCCGGTCGTCGGGTCGATCGAATACACCGCAAACGTATTTTCCCCGCCGGCGAAGATGCGCCGGCCTTCGAATTCCGTCGTGGTGGAGGCGCGATTGACGGCGTAGACAAAGCGGCCGTTCGGATGCACGTGGACCGTACCCGCAACCTGCCGCGAGCGGATATTGCCCGGCTCGGCCAGGGTGTCTTTGCGGAATACCGGCGCCGACGACAAGGCATCGCCGGTGAATTCGAACATGTCGAGCTTGTTCTGCCGCTCCAGCGAAACGTAGACCCAGGGCTTGGTCGGGTGGAAATCGAGATGGCGCGGCCCAAATCCGTAACCGCCAGTGGGCGCGACTGAGACCTCTTTTGTCAGCCGCCCTTGCCCGTAGGCAAAGACCTTCAGCGCACCTGGCTCCTCGGGTTTGCCGGAGGCGGCGTCGTGACCACGAGTGGCGAGAATTACCAACCGGTTGTCCGGCCTCACGCGGACCTGATGCGCGTAGATGCCGAGATCGATCGGCTCGGGCTGCGCGACCTCCACACCCGGCGTCGCGTCAGAATTGATCCGATAAACCCGAAGTCCGCTCGGATTGCTGAACGCGACCAGTAGATGCTCGGAAGGAATGTCGGTGGTCATGTGGATCGGCCGCGTCGGCAGCGGGATCGGATCGCCGTGCGGTGTCAACACCCCCGAATCCGGATCGATACGGAATGCGGTCACGTGGTGTTTGTCGCCGGCCGGACCCATCCCGGATGCGCTGTTGCTCGACGCCACGTAGAGATACCGCCTTGAGGCATGCGGCCACGCGTAATGGACGTTCGCCGGCAACGTCACCGTGCCCCGTCTGACCAATGCGGCGCCGCCGACGTCGACATCATACTGCGTGAGCTCCGGCCCGACACTGGCGTAGAGCGCTATTTTATTCGTGTTGGTCGATCTAGGCATAACCGCGGCCCCCGTATGGCGACACCTGATCCAGCATCGGACAGTTGGGTCACCGCGTCCAGGGCCGGAACGGAATAACAAACGCAGCCAATGATCCGGCAAGTGCTGTTCTTCGTTGTTTTCATCGCAGTT
>DATEQL010000333.1:0-3638 GCA_035272665.1 Allostellaceae bacterium | reverse complement strand
CCAGCGAGGCGACATCGATCGAGGTCTGCAGCGGATGCCCCGGTACGTCATCCGGCAGCACCAGCATCGGTGTGCGGCAGTTCCTGATGAAGTCGCGCGACACGCTGTAGAGGAAATCGGGCTGCACTGCGTATAGGTTGTGCAGGTATTTCTCGATCGTATCAGACGACACGTCTGGCCGCCCCTTTATGAAGTCGGGCACCCAATTGTCCTTGCTATGCCGGTACATGACGGTCGGGTTCTCCGGCCGATGGCCGACACTCTGGCAGAAGACAGCAGCGACGACCCGGTTGGGCGCCCGCTGCATCAGCTTTCCGGCAAAGCAGCCGCCGATGCAGTAACCCATGTAAAAGAATTCGCGGATGCCGAGGTGGTCCATCAACCCAAGCTGGTCGTCGGCGAATGCATCCCACGGGTTATCGGCCGGCACTGGGCCGGTGGATTCGCCGCCATTGGCGTTGCGCTGGTCCATCGTGATGCAGCGGAAGTCGTTCTTAAACGCCTCCATCGCGTTGAACACCGCGGTCGGCCAATTGCTGACACGCGAGTTCAATCCGCCGCCTGGGGTCACCAGAAGCGGGAATCCGGACCCCGTCTCCTCATAGCGGATGCGAACATCGCCTTTTTGATAGAATGGCATGGCAGTTCCTCCTGAGTAGTGTGGAAGTCCCTCCGACGGGTTCCGTGCCGCGCGGTGCCGCGCGATAGCGAACCCTTGGGCAGGCCTGTTCGATGCGCGAGTTGATCCCAACTTACACCGCCACGCAACCCCATTATCGAACATCGCCGCCGCAATTCGAGGCAGGGGCGCTCAAGCCGAGACTAAAACTCCCACCTTTCTGGCACCCGGTGAAAGGCGGGCGTGGCCCTTAAATGCGCGCGCGTCGGGCGGCGAGGTCCGATTGCCCCGCCCGCTAAATGCTGGCACCTCACATATCCACGCCCCCATGCGTATGCCTGTCGGTCTCCGAGTAAGGCGCGTAGGGTGCCTGTCCCTGCTCGGTGGCCGCCGAGGCGCATCCAAAATAGCGCCGTTGGTGCTGATCCGCACATGCCCGCTAACCCCGGTCGTTGGAGGCCGAGCGCCGCGCCAACATCGTTGATAGTGGGGCAGACCAGTCAGACGCGAATGCTTTGCCCCCGTCCAAGCACTTCCAGCAGGTCCCGATATTATGCCGCTTGGCGGCGACAGGAAGTGTCGCGTTCGCCGCTCTCGGCGAGTTTTGTCCGGGCATAGGAGCGCGTCGTCTCGGGCAGTCGCAGGCGCACCTCGGCGCCTTGTGGATCCGCCATAATCAGCGATTTCGCGACGAGCCCCAGCACTTTGTCGCTGATCTCTCTCTCCGAGTGGCGCGGATCGGCCGCCGCCGTCGCGGCCTCCCGAAGCGTGAAGCTAGCGGGAAAGACCGACAGGCGGGACAAGATCGATTGCTCGAGTTGGCTGAGGAGCCGATAACCCCACTCGAGCGTTGCGTGCATGCTCTGGTGGCGAGGCGGTGCCGTACGATAGCCGAAAGTCAGCAATCTGAGGCAATCGTCCATTCGAGCGGCAACGCCTCGTAACCCGAAGGCATCGACGCGCGCGGCTGCCAACTCGATTGCGAGGGGAATTCCGTCCAGCTTCCGACAAA
Organism: Allostellaceae bacterium; assembly: GCA_035272665.1. Classification (GTDB taxonomy): domain Bacteria; phylum Pseudomonadota; class Alphaproteobacteria; order ATCC43930; family CGMCC-115725; genus AP-15. The sequence goes on along the minus strand of DATEQL010000333.1, from coordinate 2,007 downwards.
TTTCGGCGACGAGCGACGCGTCCGCATCGCTCAGCTCAAACCCGCCCAGCGCGCTCGCAGCGCGCTCGGCAAACAGCTGAACCGCCGGAAAGCTTAGCGCCTCCCTGGCGTTGACGCGCGTCGACGCCGGCGGGCTCGCCAACGGCGGCACGCGGTACAAATGCTCGCCCTCGGCACGCAGCGGCTCGCGGCTGGTCGCGAGGATCTGCACGTGGGGCGCGCCTTTCAAGAGTGCCGAGGCCAATGCTTCGGCGGACGCGATGACGTGCTCGCAATTGTCGAGCACGAGCAGCATCCGCCTGTCCTTAATGGCGGCGATCAACTCGAGAAGCGGCTCCTCGGAGCTAAGCCTTATTCGGAGCGCGGCCGCCACAGCGCTTGGCACGAGGTGCGGATCGCTGAGCAGCGCCAGATCGATCAGCCAGACGCCGTGCTCATAGGCGGCGATCAGTCGGTCAGCCACGGCGAGGGCGAGGGTCGTCTTTCCGATCCCGCCCGGTCCGGCCAGCGTGAGTAGACGCCACTCCGGCAGCCGCTCCGCGAGTTTGTCGATGATATCGGCGTGCCCCACGGGCCGTCTCAGGAGGATTGGTAGATTGTGTTCGCGTTTCGTCGCCGCGGCCGCAGGCGTTGACGGATGCAGGTCGTCTGCGAACGTGACCGGCGCAACAAATCGGTAGCCCCGTCCGGTATCGGTCGCGACATACCGAGCGCCACCCTTGCCGTCGCCGAGCACTCGGCGCAGCACTGCCATCTGGACCTTAAGATTACCTTCGTCGACTTGGGTATGCGGCCAGACGCGGGAGATCAACTCATCCTTTGTGACGAGCTCGCCGGGCCGATCAAGCAATGCAATGAGCATATCGAGGGCGCGACTGCCCAAGCGGACCGGATTGCCCGCATGCAGCAGGAGCCGTTGTGCCGGCAGCAGGCGGAAGGGGCCAAATAGGATCGTGCCTGCGGCCGCGCCATTGATCCGATCTGCTTTGGTCGACCAAAGTTGGTGGATCCGTCGGCTCTCCCAGTGGCACTTGGTATCTAACTGGCCCTCGGGTTCGAGAGAAGGAGGCCAATGAATCGGCGACCGCTTGCGTCCTGCCGCAAAGGGAGAGCGTTCCTGATATGCCGAGACAACAGTAGTCATGATTCCGTCCTTTGGCCCCCGAGAGCTGAATGGATACAGGCGAGCAACTCGCTCTCATTGAATGGCTTGGTTAGGTAGCAAATCACGCCGGCGTTCAGCGCCTGCGCCCGCACCCGCTCGTCGGGATAGGCTGTGATCAGAATGGTGGGAATGGGCCTGCCGGACGCGACCAAACGCCCATGGAGCTCGAGCCCTGTCATCCCCGGCATTTGCACATCTGCGATCAAGCAGGCGGTGCCGCGCAGACGCCTGGATCCGAGAAAGCTTTCACCCGAAGGGAACGCCGTTGCGGAGTAGTCGAGCGATCTCATGAGATTCGTCAGAGCCTCCCGAACCGCCCCATCATCGTCGACGATCGAAATCACAATTTTCTTCGCCAAGTCCTCGCCCTCCCCATCGAGGCAAGGACCTACTCCGCGGAAACTACCGCCCGCAATCGCACCTGTGTCCGATTTGCTAATCCATAGGGAAGGATCGGTTTTGGCTGGGTTGGTGGCGACTATACTTGAGTATAGGTCGGCTGCACCGTTGGAAGGGGTTCCGGCCCCGGCGCTTTTGCCCGCGATGCCGGCTAGGAAGCCAATGAGACCGAGTGCAGTGACCACGCGTCCTCGACCGGCAGCGTGAACCGAAAGACAGCGCCGTGGGGCTCGTTGGGCGCTGCCGATAGCCGTCCGCCGTGGGCCTCGACTATCGAGCGGCAGATCGCCAGGCCCATGCCCGTGCCATGGGGTTTTGTCGTGAAGAATGCCTCGAAGAGACCTTCGAGGTTTTTCGGTTCGATCCCGGTGCCGGAATCGGCTACGTCGATCGAGACACCCTGACCACTAACGAATTTAGAGCTCACTTTGAGCACGCGGGCG
>DATEQL010000332.1:0-5751 GCA_035272665.1 Allostellaceae bacterium | reverse complement strand
GCTGCTGGACGAGCCTTTTTCGGCGCTCGACGTGCTGACCGCGGAGACGATCCGCACCGACCTTCTCGATCTCTGGATCGAACGCCGGCTGCCGACAAAATCGATGCTGCTGGTCACGCACAACATCGAGGAAGCGGTCTTCATGTGCGACCGCATCCTGATCTTTTCCTCGAACCCCGGACGGGTCGTCGGCGAAATCGGGGTCACCTTTCCGCATCCGCGCAACCGCCTCGATGCAGATTTTCGCCAGATGGTGGACGATATTTATGCCAAGATGACGGCGCGGCCGACTGCCGGGGCCGCGGGGCAATTGGCAAGACTGCAGCTTGGCAGTCGGCTGCCGCCCGTCTCGACTAATGTGATGGCGGGTCTGATCGAGACCGTCGCCGCGCCGCCCTATAACGGCACGGCGGATCTGCCGGAAATCGCGCGCAGCCTGCAACTCGAGATCGACGACCTGTTCCCGGTCGCCGAAGTTTTACACTACCTCGGCTTTGCCGAGATCAGGGAGGGCGACATTCTGCTGAGCCCGGCGGCGCGCAATTTTGCCGATCTCGATACGCAGACGCGCAAGGTGGTCTTCGCCCGGCACCTCCTTGCCTCGGTACCTCTGGCGCAGCACATCAGACACGTGCTCGACGAGCGCCCCGGTCACCGCGCGCCCCGGATACGCTTCGAGCAGGAGCTCGAGGACTCTCTGAGCGATGCCGCCGCCGAGGAAACGCTCGATGCCGTGGTGGATTGGGGTCGCTACGCGGAAGTCTTCGCTTATGACGATCAGGCCGAGATGTTCAGCTTGGAGGACCCCAAGGGCTGACCTCGTCTACGCGAAGGGGACGATGCGGGGAGATATACGCTTCGGGATACGTCATGCGAATGTCGATAATCCTCGCTCAAGCCGGGGTAGGCCGATGCTGGAGCGAATGAGACCGGTGTGGTGCAAAATTTTGCTTTACCCAATTTTTGTCGGGTTAGCTCTGACGCTCCCGGCCTGCACAGACCTGAAGAAGAATTTCCTTTGTCGGCCGGAGGGTCATTGTGTCAATGCCCCTGATGGGGGCCACGGCATCGGTCCCTGATACCGCGATCGGCCGCGATCGAGGTGCTCGCCCACAGATACGACTGGCGACCATATCCGGCGTTATCGGACGTGGATCAATGGACTGGGCAATTGAGCTCCCACACGGGAAGTGAGAGCAATGGCTCACCCCGCAAGGGCTGTGCTCGATGCCAGCGAGATTGGTCACGCCAGCCGGAGAAACCGCTCCGCATTACCGGCCATATGCCGTTTCAGCACGTCGTGGCCGAGCTCCTTCCAGATCGGCCAGTCGAGGACCATCTGGGCAGTGTCCGGGAAATGCGCCTCGCCGTGCGGGTAATCCGATTGGTGCATCAGCACATCGGGTCCCAGAATGTCGATCACCGCCTTGGTCATCGCGGGACCCTCGAAGGGCTCGGCGCCGCAGCGGAAGCGGCCCATCTGCACGTACTCGATCGGCGCGTATTTGAGCGGCGGTGTCGCGCCCGAGACATAGCGGATCATCTCGCCGAGCCGGATCACCCAGTGCGGCAGCCAGCCGTGGCCGACCTCGGCGACGCCGGCGTTGATGTTGGGGTACTTGTCGAAGATCTGCCCGACGATGAGGTACGAGAGGAGCCGCGCGGCACCCCAGGGATGGGCGGCCGTGCGCGCCACCGCGGCATTGCCCCAGATGTCGCGGTAGCCGGGGAAATAGGGCGGCTCATAGAAGAAGCTGTGGAATAAGATCGGCAGATAGGCGTCGTTCATCTCGTCCCACAGCGGCGCCAGATCCGGATGGTCGATCGGTTTGCCCTCGGGCAAGAGCGGCCAGACCGCCGTCACCCACGGCTCGTTCCGCAGCCGCTTCACCTCCCTGACGGCCCATTCGACATCACCGCCCGGCACCAGGATCATGCTCTTGAGGCGGCCGGGATAGGACCGGCAATAGGTGGCAATGTAATTGTGATAGGAGCGATAGAGCGCCTCGGTCAGGGTGATGTCGGGCAGCCCGCTCGCCGCCGTGGCCCAGGTGCCGGGGATCAGAAAATCGACGTCGCGGCCTTCAGTATCCATGTCCTTGATGCGGTCATCGACGTTCTCGTCCTGGACGCCGGCCGCGGGCGGCACGCGATGATGGCTCGACGAGCGGGTGACGCGGCCCTCGAGGGCGCCCTTGCCGCCCGCCACGACCATCGCTTCCTGCGGCGCCTCGCCGGGAAAGCGGTCGAACGGGTAGGGAGCGACGTGCAGGACGCGCGTAGTGATCCCGTCCGAACTCCGCGTCCGCACGAAGGGCCGAAACTTGTCGACCCGCGAGTGCGCCGAAGGATCAAGATACTTGACCAAGGTGTCGTAGCTCGGGTTCACGTGGGTGTCGATGTCGACGATCCTGTAGCCGTTCCTCATCGCAGTGCCCTCCCGATTCCTTTCCGGGCGTCGGTAAAGCAGCCGACCTCTCGGCGCGCCCGGAGCGGCACCAGAATAGCACCGTCCGAGCGTCCGGCATCGCGGACTCTCGACACATGCGACAACCGGTTCGACCGCCCGTCTCCGGCTGGCGCAGTGCGGGGTTCGCCATCCAGCTGCCTTTACTGTCCGCGCTACGCGGATTAGGCTCCCCTTCGTGGATCGCTCACCTTCAATCCAAACCGCTGTGCCAGTCGACCTTGCATCCAGCGAGCGAATGCCCCAGGGCCAAAGCGGGCGGGCCAGTTCGACCGGGGAGCCATCATGGCCGGGACTATGCACCATAAAGTCTTGATCGTCGGCGGCGGCACCGCCGGAATTACCGTGGCGGCAAGCTTGAAGCGCCATGGGCCGGGCGGGATCGACATCGCAATCGTCGAGCCGAGTGATACGCACTATTACCAGCCGGCACTCACGCTCGTGGGGGCCGGGCTCTACGACCTCGCGCGCACGCGCCGGCCGACCGACAGCCTGGTGCCGTCGGGCGTCACGCGCCTCAAGGCCGCCGCGCACAAGTTCGAACCCGCGAACAACAAGGTCGAACTGTCCACCGGCGAGGGGATAACCTATGACTATCTGGTGGTCTGCACCGGCGTGAAGCTCGATTGGGCCAAGATCGATGGGCTCGCCGAGGCGCTTGGCCGTGATGGCGTGTGCAGCAACTATTCTCCTGATCATGTCAGTTACACTCGGGAGTGCATCACGGCACTCAAGCCCGGAAGCAAGGCGGTATTCACTCAGCCGCCGCTGCCGTTCAAGTGTCCGGGCGCGCCGCAGAAGATCGTCTATCTCACTGCCGACCATCTGCAGCGCGCGGGTATCCGAGCCAACGTCGATCTAAAGTATTTCGTCCACGCGCCGGTGATTTTCGGCGTGCCGTTTTTCGCCCGCGAGTGTGCCAAGGTTGCCGAGCGTTACGGCGTCAATGTGCACTACCAGCACAACCTCGTCGCCGTTGACGCCAAGGCCAAGACTGCGATTTTCGAGATCGTCGGGGGCGACAACCAGGGTCAGCGGATCAGCGTGCCCTACGACATGCTGCATATCTCGCCGCCGCAAAGTCCGCCCGACGACGTCAGTTCGAGCCCGCTCGCCAACGCCGCCGGCTGGGTTGAAGTCAATCAGAACTCGATGCAGCACGTGCGCCACGCCAATGTGTTCGCGCTCGGCGACGTCACCGCGACGCCCAATTCGAAGACCGCCGCCGCCGTGCGCAAGCAGGCGCCCGTGGTGGTGCGGAACATTCTCAGGCTGATGAATGGCCAAGCGATCGACGGCGGCTATGACGGTTACGCCTCGTGCCCGCTGACCACCGCCAACGGCAAGGCGATCATCGCCGAGTTCATCTACGGCGGCAAAGTGACTCCGACCCTACCCATCCTCAATCCGGGCAAGGAGCGGTGGCTAGGCTGGTGGATCAAGGTCAGCTTCCTGCCGATCCTGTACTGGCAATACATGCTCAAGGGCTACGAGTGGTTCCCCAAGCACAATACCGCATTCAAGGAACCGATGGTCGGATGAACGGGTATCAGAATAGGGTGATACCCGTTTGTTTTAGCTCTGAGCCATCCTGCCGGCGTCCTGGAAAGGAAGCGAGGCATGACGAGCGCTAAACTGGGCGATCTCGACCCTCTTATCAACGAGGCGATGGAAGAATGGCAAGTCCCTGGTCTTGCCCTTGCGGTGGTGCTCGACGGCGAGCCGGCTTTGTTAAACGTCTATGGCCAGCGTGACGTCGAGGCGGGTCTGCCAGTGACTGTCAACACCCAGTTCATCCTCTGCTCAATCACCAAATCCTTCACCGCTGCAGGCCTCGGCATGCTGGTGGATGAGCGTCGTCTGGACTGGACGAAGCCGGTGCGCGAGTACGTTCCCGAGTTTCGCCTCTACGATCCGATCGCTACCGATCGCGTCACAGTCCAGGACCTGCTGTGCCATCATAGCGGTCTGCCTCGGCACGACTGGGTGTGGATGCCCGGTGACCAGTCGCGCAAAGAGATGTTGGCGGCACTCCGGCATCTCGAGCCCAGCCGGGACATCCGAGCCAGCTTTCAGTACTCGAATCTCGGATACATGGTCGCGGGGATGGTGGCCGAGCGAATCACAGGCCAGTCGTGGGAGGATTTCACTTTTCCCCTGAAGACCTGGAACGCGCGGAAGACAGTGCGCGGCCTTACGTCATGGCCGATGACGAACCTGGCGTTTTCGTGCGCCGACGTGCCCCGCTGTGGCCGATCCGCGACACTCCGGCCGGCGGCATCAACGCCGCGATCTCCGACATGGCAGCCTACCTGCGCTTCTACCTGGCCGGCGGCCGCTACGACGGCACCCAACTCCTATCGCCAGCGACCTTGCGTGCTATGCAGACGCCACGCGTCCATGTTGGCCAGTCCGAGTTCGAGGAGATCGGTGATTACCACTACGGATTTGGTCTTGGTTGCCACTATTATCGCGGCGAACGGGTAGTAGGCCACAGCGGTGGCTGGATTGGTTGGGGCACGCTGATGGTCATGCTGCCGGAGCGCCGCCTCGGCACTGTGATTCTAACGAATCGCGCGCCTAGTGCGGTGACCGAAATCGTGGCGATGGAGGTATTCGACCGGCTATGCGGCAGGGATTCGATCCCATGGCTCGACCGCTTCCGAACCCGCAGACGCCAGTTCGTCGCGCAGCGCGGGGTCGATCGGCAGGCACGCCGCGCAGCTCGCAGGCCCGGCGCCGGACCGAGTCGACCCTTGGCCGAATATGCTGGCGACTATGAGCATCCGGGCTATGGTCGCGTTACGATCGAGGCGGACGGCGACGCACTACACTGGCGATTTCACGGCTTGTCCGGCGTACTGACCCATCGTCATTACGATATCTTCGAGGTGCCCGAGAACCCTGTGATCCTCTCGCCCGATCTGCTCGCAATCACCTTCGCTTACGATCGAGAGGGCAACATCAACCGCCTGTCCGCGCCATTCGAGGCGCTGGTCGCGGATATCGTGTTCGCGCGCGTCGCCGGGGGCGACGTGCTCGACCCGGCGTTCCGGGCATGCTGCGCCGGCACGTACCAGAACGGCCCGACCAAGCACGTCGTTGCGCTGGACGCGGGTGGGCAGCTTACGTTGTCGCCGACCGGCCAGCCTACCTATCTTCTGCTCCCCTACCGGGACCGCACCTTCACGATCAAGAGGCTGGAGGGTTTCCGCGTGGAGTTCCAGCGCGATGAGGCAGGCGCCGTGGACACGATTATCTTTCATCAACCGAACGGCACGTTT
>DATEQL010000331.1:0-8708 GCA_035272665.1 Allostellaceae bacterium | reverse complement strand
TGACGCTGGCGCCCGACGAGTTCATCAGGCGCTTCCTCCTCCACGCCCTGCCCAAGGGGTTCCATCGCATCCGCCACTACGGATTGCTCGCCAGTGCCGCCTGCAAAGCCAATATCGCTCGCGCCAAAGAGCTGATCGCTGGGCCCCTGCCGTCGATCGATCCGTCAACCGAGCATGACGACGCCGACATGGCCGCCGGCGCCGCCATGGACCATCGCCCGCCGTGCCCTTGCTGCGGCGGCCGCATGATCATTGTCGAAATCCGAGCGGCATGGTGATCGATTTTTCCGGCACCGCGGGCCAGGTGCGGACCGCCTTTCACACCGAGATTCACAACCTCGTGGTGAACGGCAAAAACCACATCGCCAACATCAGCGACCCGCAAATCCCGGCGGCGCTCGCCGCCGTCGTCGGCATTGTGTCCTTGCACGACTTCAGGCCGAAATCGCAATATACGTTGTTAGGGCCGCCATGCCCGATCTTCAGCCCCCAGTGTTACCCGGTGGTGCCCGCCGACCTCGCGACGATCTACAATTTCAACCCGCTGTTTAAGCTCGGCCTCACGGGCTCGGGCCAAGCCATCACCGTGGTCGAGGATGCGGACCTCTATAGTTACAACGATTGGAAGACCTTCCGCTCGAAGTTCGGGCTGTCGGGCTATACCGGGGGGTCGCTGACGACGGTCCATCCCTCCCCGGCCTCGGGCACCAACAATTGCACCGATCCCGGCTACGACAATTATGCCGAGACGACCCTCGACGCCGAATGGGCCAGCGCCGCCGCACCCGACGCCCTGATCGTCGTCGCCTCGTGCAAGGATACCGCCACCTTCGGCTTCATCATCGCCGCGGAGAACCTGATCAACCAGGAGAGCCCGCCGGCCATCATCAGCATGAGCTACGGAGAATGCGAGCGGGCCAACGGCACTTCAGCGAACGCAGCGATAAACTCGGCCTATCAGCAGGGCGTTGCAGAAGGCGTCTCGATCTTCATAGCAGCCGGGGACCAGGATGCGGATGTGTGCGACTCCAATGTGCCGGCCACGCAGGGCCTCAACGTCAACGCGTATGCTTCGACCCCCTACAATGTCGCGGTCGGTGGCACCGATTTCCTCGACACCTATCGTGGGGAAAACAGCACCTATTGGAACTCGACCAATACCTCGACTTACGGCTCGGCCAAATCCTATATCCCGGAGATGGCGTGGAACGATTCGTGCGGCAGCCAGCTGCTCGCCAAGTGGCTGCGCTTCAGCACGACCTACGGCTCGTCCGGGCTGTGCAACAGCCCTGTTGCCCGCGTCTTAGATACCATTTTTGGTTTTGGGTTGCTGACCGATGCGGGCGGCAGCGGCGGCCCCAGCTCGTGCGCGCAAGCCGTGCCATTGTTAGAAGGCCAGCCACCGGTCTGCATCGCCGGATGGCCCAAGCCCTCCTGGCAAAGTGGAGTGGTGGGCATCCCGAAAGACGGCGTCCGCGATCTCCCCGATGTTTCGATGTTCGCCGGCTGGCTCTCTCCTTGGGGGCACGCTTATGTTTTTTGCTGGTCCAATGGCTATTCGTGTTCCGGGGCTCCCAGCACTTGGCCCATGGCCAGCGGAACCTCGTTCGCGGCGCCGATCGTGGCCGGCATCCAGGCGCTGGTTAATCAAAACTGGGGGTCGCCGCAGGGCAACCCGAACTACGCCTATTACCGGCTGGCTGCCACCGAATACGGCAAGAGCGGCAGCAAGGATTGCAACTCCAGCCGCGGCAACAAGGTCGCCAGCACCTGTATCTTCTATGACGTGACCGCGGGAGACAACGACGCCCCCTGCACCGGCACGGAAAATTGCTACCGGCCTTCCGGCAAATATGGCGTGCTGTCGACCTCGGACAGCGCCTACGACCCGGCCTATACCGCCACGACCGGGTATGATTTGGCGACTGGCCTCGGCACGATCAACGCCTACAATTTGGTGGTGAATTGGCCATTTTTTGTGCCGTGTTGTGGCAATTAGGATGATGTTCGTTGAATTTCGCCCCCGGCGGGCGAGCACTACAGTTCGTGTCGCCTTCCGAAAGATCTGGGTTTCATCGATCCATCCATCGATGTCAGCAATGTCGGCGCAAGCGCTTCTCGAGAGATCGGTGCGTGGCTGTGGAACTGGTAGCCGAGGACAAGCTGACTAAATGAGCTGACGGCGACCACCAATGCGCGCAGGGTTGAACCACCACGATTTCTCGGGCGGCCCGCGAAAGACCGGACTCGGCGCTCTGCCGCCATTCACTGGCACCAGGGCGAAGGACCCCTTGCCACCCATCTGTGACCTTTGGAGGGCGGCCTGATGGAACCTATTATCCCGAATTTCTGCGTCGGCTCGTCCGCGCGCTGCGCGCTCGACGATGCGGCGGAGTTCCAGCTTGGCGGCGACGGCTTGGTGCTTTCCATCATGACCTCGTTGCTGTAGCGCTTGAGCATCAGGGTTGCGACGCGCCAAATGTCGATCTCCGGTATCAAAGCGCGAATCTCATGAAATCGCATCCCGGCCCGCCGATGACGCTCGGGAACGCCGCTGCGGCTCGCGTCCGACTCATCGTGTGGTGCAAAGCATGCGGCCGTCAGGTCGAGCCCGATGTTGCCGAAATGGCCCGGCGGCACGGCGCCGAGACCACCGTTCCCGAGTGGCGCGAGCGGCTCGTTTGCTCTCGGTGCGGCAGCCGCGACGTCGACATGGTGGTGACCGGCACCGAGCGGCGGTAGCGTAACAGGCCTATCCAGATCTCCCAACCGACCGCTGTCGACCCATTCCGGTCATTCGGCCAGCGCATGGGCCGACCCTTGAAACTCACCGACGCGCCGAAGGCCGAGGACCGCCGAAGACGTGCGCAGGGTGCGACGATTGCCGAACTCGACCGCAGTTACCATGTGGACAAAAGCCCAATTTCACGTCTCACGTTGTGACACCAGTTGAGCAGGCTCTGCGCAGCTATGTACGAAGCTAATCCGGAATTTAAGCAGCCTAACGACGATGAGCCGGTTTGGCGATACATGGACTTCGCAAAATTTGTAACGCTTCTCGATACCAAGACGCTCTTTTTTGCAAGAGCAGATGGATTTGATGATCCATTTGAAGGCTCGTATCCGCATGAGAATGTATCTTTCTATCGGAATTACCATGAGTCAGTACCGTTACCGCCAGATATACGGGACAAGTTGGTTGCCCTTATGAATGAAAGCATGAGTAATTTTCTACGGAACCTGCGACGATGGACAGCGCTAAATTGTTGGCATTTGAACAATTATGAGTCAGCCGCGATGTGGCATCTTTACCTTAAAAGTAACGACGGAATTGCAATACGAACCAAATATGGCAACCTTAGGGACTCATTCAAGAATACCAGCGAACCGATCCGTATTGGAAAGGTACATTACATAGATTATGACCATGACATTATCGAGGGCACAAGTGTATTCTCGCCTTTTTTACATAAACGAAACAGCTTTGCGCACGAACGCGAGGTGAGAGCGTTAGTATCGAAGCTGCCAATAACAGAGGGCCTCGATTCATCACACGAAACGATGACGCGCGGGATCAACATCGAAGTTGACCTGAATTTGCTGATCGAAATAATTCATGTAGCGCCGCAAGCTCCCGAGTGGCTCCGCAATGTAGTTGATTCGGTAGTACGCCGCTTTGGGTACAAGTTCGAAGTGCAGCGATCCGATATGGATCGCGATCCTATATATTAGGAATTTTCCAAGAAAGCACTTAACTCACGCAGAAATATGGTGCGAATGTCCGCGAAGCCTTATGCGGCTGCTTCCGGTGAGATCAACATGTTGTAGCTGAGGGGTGCGTGGCCGGCGGCGATGCCGAGCAAGGAGCGGAAGGCGGCGTGCCGGGTGCGGCGGCGGTTGAAGCGGAAGACGAACTCATCGCCCGATTGCTCGATGGCCCAGCCGGAGCCGGAGAGACATTCAACCGCCGCTCCGATCTGATATTCGGGACCAAGGACCCTGACGCTCCATTCACCCATTGCCCACTTTCCTCGCCCGATGCTACCTCCGCGGTGGGTGGCTTAGCTTAGCACATCCCAGCCAGCGAGCCGAGTTGATCCAGCCGCTGGCAGTGCCATGCCGGGGCGGGGGCGGCGAGCTGGCGTTCCTGAGAGAGCTCGCAGGCTGCCGACCCGCGCCGAGGTTAGGTGGTCGTGTTGAGAAGCCACGGTTGGCACGTTGGCTGCGATCGGAGCCGCGCTGGTGCCGGGGCGGTGAGGAGCGGCGACGGATAGGGCCTCTCTTGGGAAGGTACGGTACAGTGGCTTCGTGCCTCGCGGAGTGTTATCCTGCCCAAGCGACCGCCCCTTTGGGCGAGATCAACATGAGAACACGGGAGGATCGTCATGCCACTGTTCGTCACTCAAGGTCGCTTCACGCGCGAGTACATCAAGGGCGGCCTGGCAAAGCCTGAAGACCGACAGGCAGCCATTGCGAGGCTCTGCGAACAAGTGGGCGGAAAGCTAGTCTCTCTTTACTTCACGCTCGGTCAGTACGACTTCCTCCTCCTCTCGGAAATGCCCGAGGCCAAAGCCGCGAGCGTGCTGGCGTTCGTCGCAGCGGGGGGCGGCGGGATAGAAGGGTCGGTGACCACCCAGGCCTACACCACGGCCGAGGCGAGAGACATATTCGCCGCGGCAGGCAAGATCGTCGGCAGCTACAAGCCTATGGGCGCATCCTAAGGAGAGACCGACGGGCCAACCGTCTAGTCGCGTGAGAGCCGGCCCGCGATAGTCCGGCTCCCCTCGGGCGTTCGCCGCGGCGGAGCCCTCGTGCAAGTCGCGTCCGGTGATCTCGACGTTGCCGTCTTCGGCCAATTGGCGCCGGCGGAGCTTGCGCTCGGCAACGCGCTCGAAACGCGTCCGTTGTAGGTAATACGCTTCAACGCACCGCTCGGGAGTAGGCCGCTCCTGCAACAGGCGTTGAAACACGTGCCGCGGGACCAGGACCACGCCTTCGTACTCGCCGATGACGACGCCGAACTCCACGGCCTGCCGCTCGGCATTCCATCGGGCGTCCTCGGGAAAGGTGAAGAACATGGGGCGTCTCCGGCTTGGATAGGACCTCCTTCTAGCGTTCTCTAAACGTTCGTTGCCGGATTGCAACGGCTCCTGATGGTCAGCCGCTTGGCGCCCGCGTCCCGGCCCCGCTATGCTCGCGCCATGTGTGGCTGTGCCCGTCTCTCCTCCGATGTGAGCGAGATCAAGCTCGTCTTCTCGATCCCGCCGGATCGGTCGACCCCGAACATCGCGCCCAGCTGGAACGTAGCGCCAACCGACCCCCTCCCGGTCGTCCGCTTCGACGCGAGGGCTGGCGAGCCCAGCTTGGATGTCATGCGCTGGGGGCTCGTACCGTTTTGGGCAAAGGACATCAAAGTCGGCTTCGCGAACATCAACGCCAAAGCCGAGGGGATCGAGAGCAAGCCCGCCTTCCGCGAGGCATTTCAGCGGCGGCGCTGCCTCGTTCCGGTCGATAACTTCTATGAGTGGAAGAAGACCGGGACGGGCAAGCAACCCCAGTGAGGGACTTTGAGAGTGCTCGCTGGCCGAGATCTTTGGGGGAACCGAGTAGGTTCAGACCAACCGTCCGCTGAGCGTCAGAGATCATCTTCTTTCACGCGAATATCGATAGTCATCATTGCGGCAGATAGCCGTACTATTCACAGCGAATATGTCGGAAAAACGACAGGGCCTGAAACGATGTTTGCGGCCAATCGCTTAGTGGGTCGTCTGCCATGGGGTCAAAAAGACCAAATAAATCAAGTGGTTATATTTTGCCTAATTTTTAGGCAAATATCTAAAAGTCTAAGTAATCGCTTATAGTTCGCGGTCGGCATCAGCTTTTTCAACAAGGTTATCCACCACTTCGGTGGATTGTTTCGGAGAGCCATGGAGTTGCACAGCTCATTGACGATTAATTGACGTGTGGAAGGACTGCGAACGATTAAAGGATGCAAACACAAACCGCTTGAAATAAGCCAAACTCTGTAGATGTGCCTTTTTGGAGGCGGTCGAGCCGTCTCCTCCTTAAGTATATCAGGCGTCTCGGGGATCAGGGTAAACACATCGAGCGAACTTTGGGCTGCACGCGCGCTGTTGCCTGTGCCGCTTCGACTGTACTCTTTGCTGCGACCGCACTATCCTTAGCCAGCCCTCTTGTCACTACGACGAGCCAAAGGGTCGCCAGGGCGAGTGCGATCGTTCCGAGAGCAGTTATTGTTTCCGTCATTTGCCGTTTCTCCCCTCATCCTAATTCAGCAGAAGGTAGGCCGCTCGCGCGACATTCGCCCAGCCCTTTTTCTCAGGCTGTTCTGGGGGAAGGGACATCAGCGCCTCGCCGATTTCATGACGAGCACCTGGGCACGGTAAGAGAGAGTTAAGGCTTAAACGTCATAACTTTTGCGTGTTCTCTGTCGCTCTCTCGCTGGCCCTTGCCGCGTTTGCTCCCATCCTGCCGGTCTCCTCGGTGGCCTCGGGAGCAGCCATCGCCGTTTGCTTTACCCCCGAGGAAGACTGCGCCGCGGTTGCGGTCCGCGCCATCAACAACGCCGACCGCGAAATCCTGGTCGGCGCCTATGGGCTGACGACTGGCTCGGGGATCGTCGAGGCGCTGGTCCGGGCCGAGGAGCGCGGCGTTGATGTCAGGTTGATCGCGGACAGGACAACGCCTTGCGAACGCGCAAGCGGGATCGAGCCCTTGGCCGCCGCGGGAGTGCCGATCTGGATTGACGCTCAGGCGCGGATCGCGCACGCCAAGACGATGGTAATCGACAGCGCCGTCACCCTGACGTGTTCGATGAATTGGACCCGCGGCGCTGCTCGAAACTCGTCCGGGGCAGCCGCAGCGGCTTACACAGCCCATTGGCGCGAGCGCCTCGGCGTTGCGGTCCGGTTCGATCGCCGCGAAGACTGGTGCTCGAGCACCGGCAGTTCTCCTTCCGCCGATAATACAACGGTCGATGGCTCCGGGACCGACCGACGGTTCGACGCCGGACCGATCAGCTGGGCCTATCTTCCGGGAGTAATGTCACGTCGGACGGACCGGCAGAGACACGCGGACCGGGCTGTCCTCCGTCGCGGCGAGAAAGGCGCCGCTCACTAGATCGCGGACAGCGCCTCATTGACCGGCGCGCCGGCGAAGTCGAAGGCGCGAACGGCAGCGTTAGAGCGATAGAGATACTCGGTTTACGGCATATAATCCTAGGCACGATCTGTGGCGAGCGATATGCCGACGACGGCGCGGCTGGCTCGTTACGAACTTGCGGGAGATCATCATGCGCATGATCAAATTGCTGGCCGGTGCTCTCGCTCTGGTAACCGGCGTATTGGCGGCCGAGGTGAGCGCGGCCGAGCTCAAAGTGCTGAGCGCCGGCGCAATGCGCGCGGTCTTGCAGGAGCTTGCCCCGGCTTTCGAAACCGCCTCCGGGCATAAGCTCAAGATCGAATACGCGACCGCTGGCGTCGTCGAGCAGAAGGTCACCGCGGACGATGAAATCGATGTCGCGATCCTAACCAAGCCGCGCGTCGACAAGCTCGTGCGCGAGGCCAAGATCGTCGGCGGTAGCACGAAAACGCTAGCGAGTGCCCAGATCGGTCTGGCGGTAAAAAAAGGTGCCACAAAGCCGGACATCAGCTCAGTCGACGCGTTCAACAGAGCGTTGCTTAATGCCAAATCGGTCGCTTATGCCGACCCGGCGAGCGGCGCCACCAGCGGGGCGTACCTGGCGCAGGCCTTCGAAAAGCTGGGCATCTTCTCCGAGCTCAAGCCGAAAACGCGGCTCGTCTCGGCAAGCGGGGCGCAGGGCCCGCGGGTCGGAGAGGCCGTGGCGCGCGGTGAGGCGGAAATCGGCTTACAGCCGATCAGCGAACTGATCGAGGTCGAGGGTATCGACGTCGTCGGGCCCCTGCCTGCCGAGTTGCAGAGCCCCGATCTGGTCTATGTCGCCGGTGCCCCGTATCTGTCAGAGCAGCCTATCGCGGCAAAGGCGCTGATCGACTTCCTGGCGGACCCCAAGGCGGCGGCAGTGTACAAGGCCAAGGGCCTGCAACCTGGCTGACGCGGCGCTCGAGCGGATCGCCCTTCGAATAGGAGGCATGGGGCTAGCTGACGACCAGAGCGCGCCGATGCTATTGCACAGTGGAAAAGTGCCGTCTCAGCTGCCTGACCACTTGGCCGGTTTTGGCAAGTGGCATGGAGCCAAGCGTCGCCCGCTCTCCTCCGCCGCAACGCAGCTTGGATTGCGGTCCGGCGGCGGCTCGGCCTGCCCATCGAGCATGGGCTTCTCGATCGACGGGTGCAACGTCTGCGAGGCGAGGATCTCCCCGAGGTTTTCATGAAGCAGATTGCGTCCTTGACTGTCACCAGGACGCGCTGCTCCACTTTCGGTCATGGCCCGGGACTTCGCCGACAAGAGCGCCGCCCGGCAGTGGGTCTGGGAGCGGCAGAGAAGCTCCTCGAGCATTCACGTCTGCCGCTTGCCTGGCACGATCAGCGGACCGTGCTCGGCTTTGCTTGAGCCCGATACGAATTCAAAAGATCTACCGCACGGTCAAGCCCGGAGAAGGCTCCGACTTCGTTGGGACCAGCGTGGCATTCTCGCCGACCCCGTCAGCGGCATTGCGGTACTGGAATATGGCCCGACAGAGATATTGCCGCCGGTTGGCGCGGCA
>DATEQL010000330.1:0-2419 GCA_035272665.1 Allostellaceae bacterium | reverse complement strand
ATACGCGGAACTCCACGCCCGTGGCGCCGCGCACAGCGTCGAGTGCTGGCGCGACGGCGCGCTGGTGGGTGGGCTCTACGGCGTCTCGCTCGGTGCTGCCTTCTTTGGCGAAAGCATGTTCAGCCGTCAGAGCGACGCGAGCAAGGTCGCCCTCGTTCACCTGGTCGCGCGGCTGCGCCTCGGCGGCTATCGCCTGCTCGACACCCAGTTCCTCACACCCCATCTGGCGCGCTTTGGCGGCCTCGAGATCACCCGCGCCCGCTATCATCGGCTGCTAGCCGATGCGCTCTCCTACCGCGCGGTTTTTCTATCGGCGTTGCCCGATGGCTCCGGTGGGGATCCGCTCGCCGTCCTACAATCGAGCACGTTCACGTCATAGACCGGGTGCTCGAGCGCCGAGAGCGCCGGGCTCGACGCGAACATCCAGCCGCTGAACACCCGGACCCTGTCCTCGCCCGGACGGAGCTCGTCGATCTCGAGGAAAGCGGCACTCTCCGGCGTCTCCTCCGGCGGGTTCTTCTCGCAATCGCGAACGCGAATCGACAAGGTGCCGAACCGCACCGGGGTCCCGACGGGCGCTTCGAATTTGGAGACGCGCGCGGTGATCTTGTCGAGCCCCTGAAGCAGCGCCACCGGCTCCGCGATCGTCTCGGCAAAACTCCAGCTCGGCACCGCGACCCCCAGCGCCACAAGGGCGAGAAGCTTTCCCCTGCCGGTCAGGGGATTTTTGAAAAAGGTCGCCGAATTGATGCACCTCATCGACAACAAATAACGTTTTATCAACCACTTACGAGGAAAGACCAGCACCGTCTGTCAGCGGAAATTTTGCGGCCAAAAATCGCCTGACAGCGGAATTGGCAGCGGAATTTGGGGCTCATTTCCGATACGGGTTGACGATCCCGGCGACAATACCGGCGAGCACGTCGCGCACCTGCTGCTCGTCGCAGCCCATCAGCACCGCGTCCTCGAGCGCCTCCTGGGCCAGCTCGCGCAGCTCGGCGAGGTTCTCGTTCAGGACCTTGATCTTCTCCACACAGGAGACGGGCTCGCCTTCGGGCGTGCGCCAGACCGGAAACTCTGCGGACATGCTCGACACCGCCATGGCTATTTGGAGGGCGCCTCGCCCTCGCCCGGCTTCTTCTGCGCGCCGGGCTGCGAAAAGATCATCTGACCGATCAGGTTTTCGAGGCTGACCGGCGCCTGGGTGAACTTGATCCTGCCGCCCGGCGGTATCGTCTGTTCCGAGCCGCCGGGGACGAGCGCCATGTATCTGTCACCGAGCAGCCCGGCGGAGACGATTTCGGCCACCGTGTCGTCCGGCAGCTTGTAGGCCGGATCGATGCTCAGGCGCACATCGGCGAGAAATGTCTTGGGATCGAGCGTTTCCGAGACGATCGAGCCGACCCTGACCCCGGCGATGCGCACATCGCTGCCGTCGCGGATGCCGTCGACCCGATCAAACTGAGCGGTCAACTGATAGCCTTGCACGGCCCGCACCTGGCTCGTGGAATAGGCGAAGAACAAAAACAATGCGGCGACGACAAGGACGACCCCGCCCATCACCGTCTCGATCACGTTCCCGGTCATCCTGCGGTTCCGAGCAATGGGTTATCGTCATGGCCGGGCTTGACCCGGCCATCCACGCCGCGCAGCACTTGCGAACATTTGAGGTGCGGAAAGACGTGGATACCCGGAACAAGTCCGGGCATGACGAGCATAAATAGTCGTCCAATATGGCAAAGCAAAGATGTGTGCATAAGCAAGCGCTTTCGCGGGGGTGACGACATAGAGGGGTCGCCTCATTCCGGGGTCCACGGCTCGTAATCCCCGGTTGCGCGGGCCCGATGCCCGCCGCGCAGGATCGAGCCCGGCGGATGATAGGCGTAGGGCGTGCCGGTCATGTTCGGCTGGTGCTCCTTCTCCCAGGGATAGCGGACGCGGTCAGCTCGCGGGATCTCGTCGACCGTGTGGTGCAACCAGGCATGCCATTCCGAGGGCACCTTCGACCCCTCCGGCTCGCCCTCATACATGACCCAGCGCTTTTCGCGGCTGGCGCGCCCACCGCCGCGCCGCAACGGCCTGGCACCCTTCTCGCGATAGTACCGGTTGCCGAAATTGTCGGTTCCGACCAGCTCGCCCCGGAACCAGGTCAACAATCGCGTGCCGAGCGTCATCGCTCCATCCGTGCCCTACGCCGTTTCCTGAGAGTGCCAGTATATGGCGATGGCGTCGCCCGGGCGATAGAGGTCATTCTCTCTATATGTTGTAGACGAACGAGGGCAGATACTCTATATTGCGTTGCTCTGGGTTGACCCGCCTCGGGGGAAGGAGAGGCGGCAGCCCACGCAACGCCGGGGGAGAGGAATGCACATCACGCGTCGGTTTACGACGGCCGGTCAGGATCCCTACGCGACGGTAC
>DATEQL010000329.1:0-14522 GCA_035272665.1 Allostellaceae bacterium | reverse complement strand
GGAATAGCGCTCGACGGTGAGGTTTTGTCCCTCGACGTCGCCCAGCCGGCGCAGCTCCTCGAAAAACGCCCGCCAGAAGGCAGGTCCCGTCTCACTGATGTCAGCGACGGGACCCGCGGGGACGACGATCGCAATCCGGTGCTGCTTCGCCGGCTCCTGCGCAAGCGCCGTCGGGACTGTTCCGGCGAGCAACAGACCCGTCGTGAAATCGCGCCGCCTCATTCCGGCCCTACCTTTGTCGGGATTCCACTGGCTCGCGTCGACCTGTCGCCTCTCCCATCTTCCGCGACCTCGGCGTTCCGATCAAGGAGGGGAGGATTCGGAGGAGTTGCAGGAGCATCACGGGTCTCCCGCGCAAAGGGCATAACTGAACCGCAAGCACACGCGCTACCATTTTGCCGCCGCTGAAGGCGGCGGCTCGACAAAGGGAGGAAGCGGATGACCGACGCAATCGAAAAATCCGCGATGCATAAGATCTACTGGCGCCTGCTGCCGTTCGCCGTGCTGAGCTATTTCCTGGCCTATATCGACCGGATCAACGTCAGCTTTGCCGGGCTGACGATGCGCGATGATCTGAACATGTCAGCCGGCGCCTTCGGGTTCGCGCTGGGCACCTTCTACTGGGGCTACTTCATCTTCGAGGTGCCGAGCAACCTGATCATGGAAAAGGTCGGCGCGCGGTTGTGGATCGCCCGCATCATGATCACCTGGGGGATCCTGGCAGCCATCACCGCCACCGTCACCGGGGCGACCAGCTTCGCCATCGTGCGCTTCCTGCTGGGTGTGGCTGAGGCTGGGTTCTTTCCCGGGATCCTGCTCTATTTCACCTATTGGTTCCCGAGCCATCACCATGCCCGCATCGTTTCGGGGTTTCTGATCGGGCTGCCGGTGGCGGTGGCTCTGGGAGCGCCGGTCTCCACGGGCCTTCTCAGCCTTGACGGCCTGTTCGGCCTGCGGGGCTGGCAGATCATGTACATCGCCGAGGCGATTCCCACTGTGCTGATCGGCATCGTTACGTTTTTCCTGCTGACGGACAAGCCGGAGCAGGCGAGATTCCTGTCGGCCGAGGAAAAGACCTGGCTCGCCGCGACCCTGCGAGCCGAGCGGCGGGCCAAGGACGCCGTGCGAACCTTCAGCTTGTGGCAGGCAATGTACAATCCCAAAGTCCTGCTGTTGTCGTTGAACTATCTCGGCATTGTCACGGCCAGCTTGGGCATGCTGTTCTTCATCCCGCAGATCATCAAGTCTCTCGGCAATTTCAGCAACATGGAGGTCGGCTGGCTGACGATGATCCCTTACATCTGCGGCGGGATCAGCATGGTGACCTGGGGTTTTGTTTCCGATCGCATGAACGAGCGGCGGTGGAACTTGCTGGGGGCTTGCATAGTCTCCACGGCCGGGCTCGTCATCGCCGGCATGACGATGGGTACCTGGTGGGCGCTCGTCGGCATGTCGATCGCGGCGATGGGCTTCTACGGCACGAAGGGCCCCTTCTGGGCGATGCCGCCGATGTTCCTGACCGGCATGGCGGCCGCCGGCGCCATCGCGTGGATCAATTCCCTCGGCAATCTCGGCGGATTCTTCGGCTCCTGGTATGTCGGGTTTATGAAGGACCTGACGGGAAGCTACGCCGGCGGGTTGTACGGGCTGGCGCTGTTTGGTCTGATCGCCGCGTTCGTCTCCGCGTTCTTCCTGCACATCCCGGATCCCGCGGCTTCTGTGAGAGCCCCGGAAGCTCTGAGCGCAGCGCAATGAACCAATGCATCACTGGGTGGCGCCGGCATCGTTCCTGCCAATCCTCGAACCGCAGCCCCGGCACGCGTTCGAATTCCTGCGCGTTGTGGGTGACAAGGATCATGTCGCGCGCCACGGCTTGACCGGCGATCAGAACGTCATAGGGTCGATCGGCGTTCCTTTGGCGGCCGGCAGGGTCCAGAGCCGGCTGCAAAAATAGCGCATCAGCAAAACAATTCGTCGAGGGCGGGGCGGCCTGTTTCTGGGGCTTTTCGTTGACGGCTTGAACGAAGTCGTTGTGGAGCCTGCGCGCGATGGCGTCGAGCCAACCCCAATCCTCGGCCATCGGCTCGAGAATGACGGCACTGCCGTGACGCCGAATACGGATCTCGTTGCCGCGAAAGCGGAAGTCTTTCGGTAGCCGTACAGCTTGGGATCGCCAAGACCAGAACAGTTTTGCCGCTTTCATTGCCGCACTCCGTGACATACCGATGATATCTCTTACGGGGTCTCGGAACTTCCTATATTCCTTGCCTCCTGGTCGAATTCGCATGAAGAGATACCCGACATGACCCAAACCGTCGCTCGCCTGCTGGCCGAAAGCCTCGAAGCGCATGACGTCGACCAGGTCTATTGCGTGCCGGGCGAGAGCTATGTCGGGCTGACCAGCGCGTTGATCGAAAAGAATTCGATACGCGTCATTGTCTGCCGCCACGAGGGCGGTGCGGGCTTCATGGCGGTGGCCGACGGCAGGCTGCGCGACCGCGCCGGGGTCGCCATGGTCTCGCGCGGGCCGGGGCTATCGAACGCGATGGTCTCGTTGCACTCGGCCTATCACGACGCCACCCCCGTCGTGATGCTGATCGGACAGGTCGAGCGCCGAGATTTCGGCCGACTGGCATTGCAGGAGCAGAACTACTCGCGTCTGCTCTCCGATGTGACAAAGCTGGTGATCGAGGTCAACGAGCCGGAACAGGCATCGGAGGCGATGGCTCGCGCCTTTCATGTCGCAGAAAGCGGCACCCCCGGCCCGGTGGCGGTGGTCGTCCCCGAAGACGTCTTCGACGCCGAGACCGATGCTGCGGTCGATCCGGCGCGGCCGCGCGTCGTCGCGGGACCGCGCGCCGAAGACCTCGACCGGCTCGCCCGGATGCTGGCCGCGGCCGAGCGCCCGCTGGTGCTGGTCGGCGCCGCTCTATTGGCCGACGCTATCCACGACAACGCAGTGTTCGCCAACCTCAACCGGCTCTCCGAGGAATGGGTGTTGCCGATCAGCCCGACCCATCGCCGGCCGCAGCTCTTCGATGCGACGCACCCGAACTTCGGCGGCTATATGGGGATCCGCGTGCCGCCGGCATTGCTCGCCGAGATGAAGCGCGCCGATCTGATGGTGGGATTGGGCGAGCGGATGACCGACTCGGTCAGCCAGTCCTACAGCTTCCCGGCGGCGCCGCTGCCGCAATTGCCGTTCGTGCATATCTGGCCCGACCCGAACGAGGTCGGCCGTGTGTGGCGCCCCGATCTCGGCATGCCCTGCAGTGCTTACGAGGTCGTCAAGGCGCTATTGCGGCGCGGCGCGCCAGGGGATGCCGGCAAGCGCCGCGGCTGGGTCGACGGGCTCAACGCGATCCACCGCAAGCTCCTGGCCAAGGAATGGGAGCCGACCAGCGACGGGGTCAATTTTGCCGCGGTCGTCTGCGAGGTCGACAAGCACCTCGCACCAGACGCGACGGTGACGACGGATGCCGGCAATTTCGCGAGCTTCGTCCACCGCTATATCGGCTTCCGCCAGGGGCAGGTCATGCTCGCCTCGGTGGTGGGTGCCATGGGCTCGGGCATGCCGATGGCGGTGGCCGCAGCACTGCGTCGGCCGGGCACACAGGTCGTTGCTTTTGTCGGCGACGGCGGTGCCTTGATGACCGGCAACGAGATCGCCACCGCCCGCCAGTATGGCGCCAACCCGATCATGATCGTCTCCGACAACGGGATGTACGGCACGATCGGCATGCACTCCTATGTGCGCTACCCCGAGCGGCCATTGATGGCCGGCACCCGTCTCACCAACCCGGACTTTGCCCAATGGGGCCGCTCGTTCGGCGCCGAGGGCATCACGATCAGCGGCGAGGCGGAGGTCGCCGACGGCATCGCCCGCGCGTTTGCAGTGAAGACCAAACCGGTGGTCGTGCACTGCCTGACCTCGGCAATCCAGATGAGCGCCTGGCGCCGCTACACCCGCGCGCCGACATTGCCGTAGCCCCTACTGCGTTGGGTCAGCCCTTCAAATGCTTGTCAGAGAATGCGACGGCATCGGACCATAGCTCGAACGCGGGCTGCTCGCGATAGCTCGGCCGGTAATCGGCGAGGAAGGCGTGCCCGGCATTCTTGTAAACCTTGATCGTGACGTCCTTCCCAGCGCGTTGCGCCCGCGTCCGCAGCTCCTCGGATAGCGCCACGGGCGGATTTTGATCCTCTTCGCCGAACACCGCGAAGAGCGGGCAAGAGAGCCGGTCGACCATCGTGATGACCGGGGTCGGACGGGCCGGTGTCGTCTCGGCGTCCGGTGTCGCGCGATGGATGAACCCGCCCCAGCAGTCGACCGCCGCATCGACCTTGTCGCTGCGGCAAGCGAACAGCAATGTCTGGCGGCCGCCCGAGCAGAAGCCGATGGCGCCCACCTTCGGCGTGGCGCCGGAAAGTCCACGCAAATGCGCCGCCGCCGCTTCGAGATCCTGGGCCGCCTGAGCGTCGGGCAAGCCGAACATGACCGGGAAGACCGAGCTCATGTCGTCCGGGTTCGAGGGGGCACCGGCGCGGGTATAGAGGTCGGGCGCCACAACGTTGTAACCGATATTGGCAAAGCGCCGCGCGATGTCGCGGATGTGTTCGACGAGCCCGAAGGCTTCGTGAATAACGACAATGCCGGGATTGCGCCCGGGCTGGCTCGGTCGGGCGAGATAGCCCCGGATCGTGTCGCCGCCGCTCTTGAACTCGATCGCCTCGCCGCGGACACGGCTGGGATCGGTCACTGCACCCGGGATATTCGGCATCGGATTCTCCGTTGATCGGGACCGTAAAGGATAACACCATGATCCGCCGAAGTCCTGCTATGATAGCGCCGAAACCACGGCGGGAGGATGCACGATGACCATCCAGGCGACGACACTCAAGGAAAAGGCGGTCCGCGCACAGCCGGCGATGAAAGTCGCCGTGACGAGTGCGAAGGCGCCGGACTTTGTCGAGGGCCGGCGGAGCTTTTTCAGATACCGCGATCTCGGCGTGACGGCGGCGAGCAACGGGTGGATGCGGGCACAGCTGACGACGGCGATCACCGGGATCACCAAGCCGACCGGTTGGCATTATCATGTCTGCGAGGGCCAGTTCGTCTACACGCTGAAGGGCTGGGTCGAACTCGAATTCGAGGATGGCTCGAGCTGCCGGCTCGAAGCGGGCGACTCGTGCTTCATCCCGGGCGGCATTCGCCACAACGAGATCGGCACTTCGGACGACCTCGAAATCCTCGAAGTCTGTCTGCCCGCGGACATGGGAACGGTCCCTGTCGACCCGCCCGCGGGGCGGCCCAACGGATCCTGAGGTCGACCCCGCGGCCGCCAACGCGTTTGCCGGCGGCCGCGGATCGCTTATGATCGGGCGCGCGCGGGTGTAGCTCAATGGCAGAGCAGAAGCTTCCCAAGCTTACGACGAGGGTTCGATTCCCTTCACCCGCTCCCAGCAATATCAAATACTTAACCTAGGCACGTCGGCCGGTTGGCCGAGCGTACGAAAATTATACGAAAAATCGGGAACCGGATTCCACGGACACAGGTGGACAAAGAGGGACGCAAACCCGGCGTTTAGCTAGGCGCGGGGATGCTTGGATCTTCGACGAGATGTCCGTTTTGAGGCTGTACCGATCTCCCCCCTTTGGCTCGATCGGCAACTTTGGGAGTTCGGCCCGTTCGGCTCCAAGGGCCTCGGCCAGCTTCCCGATGATCTTTAGGCGGAATTGCGCCAGCCGCAGGCGCTTGCACGAAACCTCGCCTTAAAGGCCCGTCGATGACCGCTCGTCATCCGTCGTGTCCCTTGATCTGCGCGCGGGAGAGACCGGTGCCTACCGCCCGGGCCACTCCCGCAGCTTCGACCATCGCCCTCGCGCTCGGCCTCCCTTGATTGCGATCGCCAGCGCCTTGCGCTGCCTGACGAGTATGACCCGGCTGCCTCGCATCACACCCGTGTAGACCAGGTTTTGTTGCAGCTTCGGATAGTGCTGAGTGGCCAGCGGAATCACCACGAGCCCTGGCTCTTGCGGATTCGTCGCGTAGGCGAGCACTAGCTCGTCGAGCTCACCAGAAGCCGTAGAT
Source organism: Allostellaceae bacterium (assembly GCA_035272665.1). GTDB lineage: Bacteria > Pseudomonadota > Alphaproteobacteria > ATCC43930 > CGMCC-115725 > AP-15. Next base: position 8,430 of record DATEQL010000329.1, on the reverse strand, counting down.
CACCTCCCGACTCTCAACATCGACCGCGAGCGCGCCTCCCTCCGTATCGATGCGCGACACGACGCCTAGATCCGGCGGCCGTTCGTTCAGCCAAGCAAAGATATGCTCCTTGGCCCGTCAACCGCTCGCCGGCAACCACCGCCGATCCGTGCAACAACGTCTCCCTCCGGCGCCTCTAATGGTTGACGCCAGTAGCCTGAGCCCGCCGCCGATGGGTTTTCGGCCCGTGGGCATATGACCCCGGTGGACTTGCCATCAGGCCTGGCATCCGACAGCGTAGCGACAACCGACCCTCGCACGGAGGCGAACCGCCATGATGATCGTCGATGCTCAGATTCACCTATAGGCCAAGGGCACTCCGTCTGCCCACCACCGGCAGGAACCGTATTCGAAGGATCAGGCACTCGCGGACATGGACGAAGCGGGCGTCGACCGCGGGTGATCCATCCCGTCATGTGGGACCCGGATTCGAACGAACTCGCCGTCGAGGCGGCGCGCGCCCACCCGGACCGCTTCGCGATCCTGGGCTGGTTCTACCTCGACCGCCCGGAGAGCCGGGCTCTGATCGACACCTGGAAGAACCGGCCCGGCATGCTCGGCCTGCGCTTCTATTTTACTCAGCCGCATGAGCAGTCGTGGCCGACGGATGGCACCCTGGACTGGTTATGGCCGGCGGCCGAGCGCGCGGGCCTGCCGATCGCCCTCGCGGCGGCGTCGTTCCTGCCGGTAGTCGGACAAATCGCTGAACGTCCTCCCGGTCTCAGGTTGATCGTCGACCATATGGGTGTCCCACGCGCCAGCCAGGGTGCAGCATCGTATCGGAACCTGCCTCAGTTGCTTGCCCTGGCGAAACATCCGAACGTCGCCGTCAAGGCCACGGGGCAGGCGGGCTATGCGCTCGACGATTATCCGTTTCGCAGCATTCACCAGCCCCTTCGCGAGGTGTTCGACGCTTTCGGGCCGCGCCGGATGTTCTGGGGGACGGACATCACGCGCATGACCTGTAGCTGGCGGCAATGCATCACGCTGTTCACCGGGGAATTGCCCTGGTTGACGGGGCAAGATCTCGAACTGGTGATGGGGCAGGCCTTCTGCGACTGGATCGCCTGGGACGTGGCGGCTGGTTAGCGGAGGCAGCAATCCGCCGCCGGCGGCACGTCGCCGACTCAGGCCACCGCGCGGCGCCGCATCATCTCGGCCACGCGCTCGGCGATCATGATCGTCGGGATGTTCGTGTTGGTGCGCGACACCTCCGGCATCACCGATGCATCAGCGATGAACAAATTCTCCGCCCCAACGACCTTTCCGCCCGCGTCCACCACCGTCCCCGCGTCTGCCGGATCGCCCATCCGGCACGTGCAGGACGCATGCCAGGCGGACTGCACGTTGTCGCGCACATGCCGTTCCAACATCACGGGGTCGGCGAGCAATTCCGCCAACGGTGGCGAATCGCTGATTACTTTGTCGAACAGAATCCGGCGCAGGCTCGCCGACGAATCCATCATCATCGCCGCCACATTCGTCAAAATGGCGTTGCGGAGATTTTTCTGTCCGACATCGCGCACACGCTGCGAGAATTTCGAGGCGAATAGGTTGGACATGTACCGAGGCACCGGATCGCGGTGCAGAATGCTCGCCATACGCCGGAACGCGTTCACCATCCGGTCCAGATCACGCTGGTCGCTGAGCCAGTTGAAATTCACATAGGGCTCGTCGTCCGGGTCGGGTGAGTTCAACCGCACCTCGCCCGTCGAGTACGATCGCCCAATATAGGACGACAGCGTTCCGATCCGAACCCCCACGGCATGCCAGGCGGAACGGCATACAGCCATCATCACCATGTCGGCGGCCGGCACCCCCGCGAGTCCGGACGACCAGCGAAGATAGGTGTAGTCCCGGCGTAGCACCATCTTGTGGCGCGCCACCGGCGGCAGGTAGCCCGAGATGTGGATCGCCGGATGATCCATCAGATAGCCGCCCACGCCAGGCCTATCCAGCAACACATCGATCCGATGCTGGCGCAGATGCGCCCCCGGTCCGATGCCGGACAACATCAGGAGCCACGGCGTGTGCAGAGCACCGGCGGACAGCACCACGTTGTCGGCGGTGATCGTTTCGATCCCGCCGGCGCGCCGCACCTCCGCCCCGGTGGCGCGGCCGTTCGCGAACAGAATGCGGCGCACCTGGGTCTCCCCAAGAATCCGCAGATTCGGCCGCCGCCTCGCTGCCGCGTCCAGATACCCCACCGCCGTCGATCGCCGCGCACCACCGTCGTTAGACAGCGGCAGCGGCGAATAGCCCTCGCCAAACTCTCCGTTCATGTCGGGCCGTAGCTGATAGCCCAGTTCGTTCCAGACTTGCGTAACTGACATGGTGAAATCGTCCCATTGTTCCATTGGCATGCGGCGCACCGTGATGGGTCCGTGGGCGCCGTGCAGCTGGTCGGTGAAATCCAGGTCTGTCTCCAGGCGCCGGAAATAGGGCGCCACGGAATTCCAGTCCCATCCCTTGGCGCCGATCGCGTTCCAGTGGTCGTAATCCTCGGGCGCCCCGCGCAGCGCTACCTGCCCGTTCACCGACGATCCGCCACCGAGCACGCGTCCCTGTTCGTAATAGACCGGCGCCGCGTCGGCGTTGCGGCGCACCTTCAATTGCTTCCAGAAATAATTCGGGTTCATCAACGCGCTGCCCGAATAGGTGTCGCGAATGTCGTCGGGCACGCTGTCCGGTGCATGGTCCGCTCCAGCCTCGACCAGCACCACGTTGTTTCCCGGCTCCTCCGAGAGCCGCGCCGCCATCACGCAACCAGCCGAACCGCCACCAATCACCAGGTGTGTCGCATGCATTTCCTTATCCCCTCGTTCGAATCCTTATCCCCCTCGTTCGAACGGACAGTCCACCCGATTCTTGCCGGCGGGAATTCCCCAAACGAACCGCCTGGCAGGTCACCTCACGCGCGTTGCCGATATCAACGAAGCGCACGCCGGCGCCGTTGAACACGGCGTCGTGGATCGTCACCAGCTTCTCAGACAACAGCCATCCCACGCCGTCCAGCCCATTCCTCGTCGCGAAGGGTGCGGCGCCCTGTTGATCAGCTCCCAATTGGATCCTCGGCGCACGATTTCCGTTGCCGGCAGCCATCACGGCTAGCGTCCCTTGAAGACGGGCTTTCGCTTCTCCAATTGGACGCGCCGCGCTTCAAGCGCAAATTCCCCGCCGCGGTGCTAACCCGCAGCTTCGACGGCGCCGAAATGCGCATCCCGATGAAGGATATCGATCTCGCCATTGCGCAGGGCGAGGACCTCGGTGTGCCGATGTGGGTCTGCGAGGCCGCGCGGCTGGTATTCAAGCACGCGATGCACAAGGGCGCGGCGAAGGAAGACCTGACCGCCATCGTAAAATACGTCGAACGCGACGCCGGCTTCGAGATACCGAAGACGCGGTGAGGGTCGCTCTCCGGTTTATCCGTCGAGAAAGCTACGGGCCAACCTGACCAATGTCTCCGGTGCCTGCAAATGCGGGAAATGCCCGGCATCCTCCCTCACTTCGAACCGCGCGCCGGGGATCAGCGCCGCCACTTGACGGCCGATCGCAGGCGGCCACAGGAAATCATGCGCCCCGGAGGCGACCAGGACGCGCGCGCGGATCGCACCCCAATCGGATGCGGCCATCTCCAGCCTCCCCAGCACTAAGGACAATTCGGCATAGGCAGCCGGGTCGTTTCCCAGGTAAATCCCGCGATAGGCCGCCCGCTGCGCCGGGTGGGATGCCGGAAAGGAGTTTGCCAGGCTCGCCTCCGCCACCCCACGCATTCCCACGACCCGCACTTTCTCTGCCCGCTCGGCCAGGTAGGCCCGCGTCGGTCCCGCCATGTCGGGCGCGACCGCGCACATCATCAGCCGGCGTACCGTTGCCGGATGACGGATTGCCAGCAACGCACCGGCCAGCGATCCCAACGCCGCGCCGATCACGTCCACCGGTCCCTCCAGATTCAGCGCGCGCAACAACTCGTCCAGGTCATCAGCGACATCGGCTAGAGCGAAAGCACCGGGCGGCTTCTCCGACCGCCCAGCGCAGCGCATATCCACCGCGAGCACACGACGATCCGTCGCCAGGAGCCGGATGACCTCGCACCAACTTTCGCTACTGCCGCCGAGCTCGTGCAGCAGCAACAGCGGAATCCCGCCGTTGCCGGCCTCTTCGAAAAACAGGCTGCTTCGACCGGTACCGATGTAAGGCATTGGGGAGGCCTCACTGCGCGATGTAGCCGCCGTCGATCACCAGCTCGGTCCCGGTGACGAACGATGCCTCCTCGGAGGCGAGGAACAGCACGCCATAAGCAACTTCGATCGGCTCACCGAGGCGGCGGAGTGGAGTGAGCGCAATCTTGTCGGCACGCTCATTGGCATTGGTCGCATTCAGCATTGGCGGCATATAGCCGGGATGCACCGAATTGACCCGAATGCCCAGGGGGCCATAGCGTACCGCCGCCGATTTCGTATAGATCCGCACTGCGCCTTTCGAGGCGCTATAGGCGGGATGGCCGCCGGCGCCGCCGACAAAGCCCATGATCGAGCTGATGTTGACGATCGAACCGCCGCTGGTCTTCGCCATCTGCTCTGCGGCGAGCTTGGTGCCGAGGAAGACGCTGGTCTGGTTGACCGCGATGATTCGGCGCCAGCCTTCCAGCCCATCGGGATCGCCGACCGAGCTGCCGGAAATCCCGGCGTTATTCACCAGGATGTCGAGCCGGCCATAGCACGCCACGGTCTTCTCGATTAGCGCGACCCATGCGGGCTCGCTGGTGACGTCGATTGTAGCCGCGATGGCTTCTCCGCCACCTGCGCGAATGTCGGCTGCTACGGCCTCGGCCTGCTCGCCTAACACGTCGGCAACAACGACCTTGGCGCCTTCCTGGGCGAAGAGGCGCGCCTCTGCCTCGCCCATGCCGTGTGCAGCGCCCGTGACGATCGCGACTTTGTCCTCGAGCCGCATGGTCTCCTCCTCGTTTAAGTTTAAGACGGCGGCGGGCTCTGGCCTTCTCTATACTGGCGGCAAACCGAAGCAGCCACGAGAAGGAATGTTTCGATGATCGTCGGAACCGGAAAGTTCAGATGATTCCCACCCGGCAGTATCAGGCAGCCGCGCGCAAAAAACCTTGCAAGGGTTATGTCCCGCGGGGTTTGGTTGAAGGGTTCAAGCTGTTTGTGCCTTCTCGTCGGCACGCAGCCATTGCCTTCAGGGCTTTGCTGAGGGCTCGCCGCGCGTTGATTGCCCAATCCTCATCGAAACGGACCGCTTCATAGCAGCGTCAATCATGGCGTCGGTAGGCTTTGCGAACTCCGATGACGGCATCAGCGGTGAAGTATAGCGATCGGCGTCACCCACAGTGCATCCGCGACGATCGGCCTTGGCAGCTGCCCGTCCTGCTCTCTCGCGAAAAGCTCACAAATCAGCTGGCATTATTTTGCCTCCCTGCGGGTGCTGCCAGCCATCCGTTCAGTTTCGACCATCGCCGCCGCCCCGAGACGTTGCGCACAGCAATCGCGACTGCCTTCTTCTGGCCGACCAGCACGACCAGTTGCTTCCCTCGGGTCACGCCAGTGTAGAGCAGGTTGCGCTGGAGCATCGCGTAGTGCTGGGTCAAAACGGGGATCACGACAGCAGGATATTCTGAGCCTTGGCTCTTGTGGATCGTAGCGGCGTAGGCCGGCACCAGCGTGTCGAGCTCGCCGAAGCCGTAGGTAACGGTACGGCCGTCGAAACTGGCGGTGAGCTCGCCGGCGTCGGGATCGACATCGTCGATGTAGCCGATGTCGCCGTTGTAGACGTCTTTGTCGTAGTCGTTCTCGATCTGCATGATTTTGTCGCCGGGGGCGAAGGTCCAACCGAAACGCTCGACCTTGCGCTCGCCGGCGGGGTTCAGCGCCGCCTGAAGTTCGATATTCAGCGAGCGGGCTCCGACGCCACCGCGGTTCATTGGGCACAGCACCTGAATGTCACGGACGGGATCGAGGCCGAAGCGCTGAGGGATGCGCGTCTTCACCAATTCGACGATCCGCGGCACGGCGATTTCGGGATCGTCCGCCTGCACGAAATAGAAGTCGCTGTCGCCCTCGGGCTTGGAGAGGTCCGGAATAGAGCCCTGATTGATCCGATGGGCGCTGGTGATGATCCGGCTGTGGGCGGCTTGGCGGAAGACCTCGGTCAACCGCACAACGGGTACTGCGCCGGACGCGATGACGTCGGCCAGGACCTGACCCGGCCCGACGGAGGGGAGCTGATCGATATCGCCGACGATCAGCAGCGCGGCATGGTCGGGTATGGCCTTCAGCAAGGCTTGCATCAGCAGGACGTCGACCATGGACGTCTCGTCGACGACTAGCAGGTCGCAATCGAGCGTGTTCTCGCTGCTGCGTTTGAAGCCCCCGGTTTGCGGGTCGACTTCAAGCAGCCGGTGAATGGTCCTGGCCTCGAAGCCGGTGGCTTCCGTCATCCGTTTGGCCGCCCGGCCGGTCGGCGCGCAAAGCAGCAGGGTCACGCCCTTGGCGGCCAGGATGCGGAGGATCGCGTTGACAATGGTCGTCTTGCCCACGCCCGGTCCACCGGTGATGACCAGGACCTTCGACAGCAGAGCCAGCCGGATGGCGCCGACCTGACTCTCTGCCAACGCCAGACCGGTCCTTCGCTCGATCCACGGCAATGCCTTCTCCGGGTCGATGTCGGGCCAGGGCAATCTTCCGTTGACCAAACGCCGCAAGCGCTCGGCAATAACCTGTTCGGCCCGGTGCAGGCGGCCGAGGAACACACACGGCATGTCGCCAACCGTGTCCGCGACCACCGTTCCCTCGGCCAATTCGAGGTCCAGTGCCGGGAGAACCAGCTCTTTCGGAACCTCCAGCAACGCGACGGCGAGCACCACCAATTCCCCAGTGGGCAAGCCGCAGTGACCGTCGTCCATCGCTTCGGTCAGCGCATAGGAGATACCGGCGCGAACCCGGATCATCGCCGTCTTCTCGATGCCAAGTCTGATGGCGATCGCGTCAGCGGTCTTGAAGCCGATGCCGCGGATGTCGCGCGCGAGCCGATACGGGTTCTCGGTCATGACCTGAACGGCATCCGCGCCATAGGTCTTATAGATCCGAACGGCACGTGCCGTGCCTACCCCGTGGGTGTGCAGGAAGACCATGATCTCGCGCACAATCTTTTGCTCCGCCCAGGCCACGGTGATGCGCCGAGCGCGGACTGGTCCGATACCGTCGACCTCACGCAATCGATCCGGCTCGGCCTCGATGACGTCGAACACCTTCTCGCCGAAGACCTTGACCATCTTCTTGGCGTAGACCGGCCCGATGCCGCGGATCATGCCGGAGGACAAATATTTCTCGATCCCCTCGATGGAACTCGGCGCCGAGGTTCGCATAAACTGCGCCTTGAACTGCTGGCCGTGTGTGCGGTCGTTGACCCAATCACCCGCGGCGGTGATCCACTCGCCGGCGGAGATCGTGGCCGCGTGGCCGACGATAGTGACGAGATCCCGATGTCCGCGCGCCTTTATACGCAGCACGCAGAAGCCGCTTTCAGCATTATGGAACGTCACTCGCTCGACGGTGCCGGCGAGCACCTCGCGGTCGGGCCGGGTGGAGGACGGCGGCGGGGCCATAGGCTGGATAATGGCTGTGCGCGTCGGGTGTGGCGAGCGCCGCGAGCAGATCAGACGCCCAGGCTCACCGCCGCAAGCATCAAGTAGCCGCGCGAATCAGCCCGCTCGCGCTGTGCGGCTACGCTCGACGCGGGACCTCCTTCGCGATGAAGGCGGCGAGCCACGGCGTCGATCTGTTTCCTTACGGGATAGGCATCGATCGGCCGGTACAAGCGCGTGATCGGCGATGCGCTTCGATCGCCTCACCCGAACCGATACTAGACGACCGCTCGAACAAATAAAGAACGTTAATCGGGTGGTCAGAAACAGAATTGTCAGGGCGGCAACGTCAGCCCGGCCAAAGCAGCCGTCTCGCGATCGGCGGCCAATCAATCGCACCCGTCCGGCAAGGTGCTTACCTTAAGCGCCGATCCGGTCCTCAAGACGGGCCCGAGCGATGGCCCTGGCAAGGTCGTCTTGGCGAAGCGGCTTCGGGATTTGCTGCAAACTGGCATCCGCCAACGGGGTGGCGAAGATCACCGCTATCGTTGGCCACTCCATTCTAATCGCTTCGGCCAGCTCGGTTCCCGTTATGCCGGGCATGCCGTGATCGATGATGACCACATCGACGGTGTCCTCCCGGCGGAGCATGTCCAGCGCCGTCTCCCCGGAAGTCGCCGTGAAGACCTTGTGCCCGAGGTTGTTCAGCATTGCGGACGTCTGCATCAGCGACAACCTGTCGTCGTCGACGGCGAGGACGGCAAGCGCGCGCGCGGCTTGCGCCGGCC
>DATEQL010000328.1:0-2832 GCA_035272665.1 Allostellaceae bacterium | reverse complement strand
CGCTCTCGAACCGATTGCCGGCGAACTCGAACGCATCGGCGGTAGCCGCGCACAGCTCGACCTGGTGGAGTTCACGCTGTTGAAGGCCTATCTCGGCGCGGACCGCCTGGACGATGCGCGCCGGATGCTGAGCGAGCGCCGCCCGGGCCTCTCGGGCATTCCCGTTGCTGGGTTCGCGACTGCGCACTGATCGATGAAACGACGGTGGCCTGGATCGATCTCTCGACAAATGGTCCGCGTTTCCAGAATTCTTGATTTCCACCCCCCACCGCTTCAGGGGCGGAAGTGTGCGATTAAATCTGCCGTCGCCTCCACACCACATGCCGGCCATTGATGCGACCAGGATCAAACCGCCGGGTTCGACCCAGATCGGGCAGCTGCGCGCCGCCAGCGAACGGCTCAAATCGACCCAAAGCGGTCATCCAGGCCGCAATGGGCAGCGCTCTCGGAATGACGGTGTTAGGGGTAGCTAGGATCGCGGCGAGGCGGCGGGTGGCGGTCAGGTCGTCTCGCCGGCCGCCAGGCGCAGGCCCGACAGGTAGAGCTCGCGGTGCTCGGCGTTCCGGTACTGGCTGAGGTCCGGTACCACGAGAGACGTGATGGCGCGCAGCCGCGTGACGATCTCTCTCGCGTCGTCGAGCCGACCCATATGGGCGTAGCAGGCGGCGAGCGTGCGATAAGGGCTCGGGAAGCTGGGATCCTCCTGGATCGCGAGGAGCAGCTTCGGCACCGCCTCATCGAAGCGCCGGCTGAAGAAATGGGCGTAGCCTATTTGCAGGAGCGGCGTGCCGACCCGGGCGCGCGGACTGAGGCGCAGCGCGGCCTCGATATGCTCGATCGCGACGTCGGGCTGGCCTGCCCAATTCCTGAGGGCGCCGCTGATGTGCCAGCCGCGCGCGAAGCTCGGGTTGAGCACCAGTGCACGGTCGACCAACACCATCATGGCGCCGATGTCCGCGCCGAAATAGGCCAGCGCTTGGGCGGCATTCGCCAGGATGCCCGGATCGTCGCCGGCCACTTCCAGGGCTCGCCTCGCGAAATCGGCGCCCTTCCGACGGTCCGCCACCGGATCTTCGCTCCGCCCGTCAAGAAGCAGCCGATGACAGCAGAACGCAGCCCAGGCGAGTGCCGGTCCGTAACGCGGATCGTGGTCGATCGCCTGTTCAAGCAGACGGAGCGCCTCGGGGATTTGCCTTGCCGAGGACAACACCATCGCATAGGCGCGCAGGTAGAGGTCGTAGGCGGTCAGATCGGCGGTCGGGCGGCCGGCCGAACGCGCGGTTTCGGCGGCCTGTAATGTCGGCTCGATGACGCCGGCGACGCTGGAGGCCACCTTGTCCTGAAGCTCGAAGACATCCTCGATCACACCGTCGAAGCGGTCGGCCCAGAGATGCGTGCCGCTGACCGCGTCGATCAGCTGCCCGGTGATCCGCACCCGGTTGCCGCCCTTGCGCACCGAGCCTTCGAGCATATAGCGCACGCCAAGCTCCCGCCCGACCTGTTTCACATCGACGGTTTGGCCTTTGTACGTAAAGCTCGAATTGCGGGCGACGACGAAGAGCCAGCGGATGCGGGAGAGCGCGGTGATGATCTCCTCGACCATGCCGTCGACGAAATATTCCTGCTCCGGGTCGCCGCTCATGTTGGCAAAGGGCAGCACCGCGATCGACGGCTTGTCGGGCAACGGCGCCGCGTCCGGTGCCGCGGCTAAGCTCGCCGGGCGACGATCGCCCAGCTGGACGAAGTAGGATCGAACCGGGCGGGAGATGTTCTTGACCTGCTGCTCGCCCCGATCGTCGAAAGCGAAGTCGAGCTTGTCGCGCACCTGATCGCGCACGACCCGGCTGACGCAGATCCCGCCCGGCTTCGCCAGGGCTTCGAGCCGAGCGGCGACGTTAACGCCGTCCCCGTAAATGTCGCCCTCGTCGATGATGATGTCGCCGAGATTGATGCCGATGCGAAAGGCGATGCGCCGCTCGGTCGGTACATCGGCGTTGCGATCGATCATCTCGCGTTGGATTTCGACCGCGCAGCGCACCGCATCGACGACGCTGGCGAACTCGACCAAGGCGCCGTCGCCGGTGGTTTTGACGATGCGGCCGTGGTGCTCCTTGACCTTGGGGTCGATCAATTCGCGTCGCAGGGTCTTTAGCGCCGCCAGCGTGCTTTCCTCGTTCTCCCCCATCAGCCGCGAATAACCCACGACATCGGCCGCCAGGATGGCTGCCAACCGGCGTTCTACCCGCTCTTCACTCATCTGCCACCCGGTCGCAAAAGAAAAGCCGTAGCTCAGCGTATTATGGACCGTGCGCCGACGCGAGCATCGGTTCGGGGAAGCGCTGCCGAGGAGGGCTTAGAGCGCGACCGATGCGGCCCCATGCATCCCCATCTCGCGGCGTGCGAAGGAATCGCTGGAATCCACCCTTTGCGGACATCCGAGCTGAGACACCACCTGGCACATCCCGTCCCTTGCTAGGTGGGTCGCCTTGCATCAGTCTGACAAGTCATTCCGCTCCGCGGCTCGCACCAAACTGGTGCGGGCGCTCGGAAATCTTCCGTGGGAGGACCCAGGAAATGGATGGTATCGACAAGCTGACCGTGTCCACCGCCGCCGACCTGGCGACGCACTACGCGCGACCGCTGGAGCGCGTGCTCAAAAAGGAGCTCGACCACGTCGACAGGACGGGGCGTGCCTTCATCGCCGCCTCGCCGTTCATGGTGCTGGCGACCGGCGGCAAAGCGGGGCTCGACTGCTCGCCGAAGGGCGACCGGCCTGGTTTCGTCCACGTCGCGGACGACGGGCGCACCCTGCTGATCCCCGATCGTCGCGGC
>DATEQL010000327.1:0-7227 GCA_035272665.1 Allostellaceae bacterium | reverse complement strand
CTCTTGGCAAGCGGGCGGCAGGTAGTCCGGATCCGCTCACTTCATCCCCCGGCCCCTACGATGACAAACCCGTCGCGATTCCGCTGTCGACAGCGGAAAAATGCTTTTTTACCCCCAAAAATCGCTCGGTCAGCGTGAAGAATCTTTTTAAATCAGTTCCTTGAACCCGATTTGGCCAAGCCTGCCGACAGCGGAAATCCGGTGCGCTTTGCGGGATCGGACGCGGATTGGCAGCGGAACTTGGCCGGCTGCCTCAGCCTTGCCGAATCGACATGTCCGAGAACTTTTTATGTATTGATAACATCACATTATTGCTGCCTGTAAGAGGCAAGCAGAGGTCCTTCGCGGACGGCCACTACCGGGAGCTCGCCCTCCGTCGGTGCTGACCGCGCGGCGGAAACGCCGCCCATCTCGAGTGATATTGAGGGCATTGAGGAAAGGCCTTCCGCCGTCACCCGTATTCAGGGTCCGAACCAGTTCACCTCCTCGGCAGTGGCGACGAGCAACGCGCGATGGTCAGACCGAGCGCCGTGGCGGACTCCAGGTAAATCGACGGCTCGAAATTGGTCGGACGGTGGACCGGGGCGGTCGCTTGACCTGGCGTCCTGGCCGTCGGCTGCGACGTGGCGGTTCGGCTAGATCCAGATCAAAGATTCCGGGAGATCCGCGCCACATGAATAGCCGCCGATGCGTTCGGCGGGCAAAGCACAGACCATAGGAGGACCGCCCTGTACAAGAACATCCTGATCCCGACTGACGGGTCGGAGCTAGCCGCCCAAGCCGTCGAGCATGGTGTCGCCTTCGCCAAGGAGATCGGCGCCAGGATCAGCGCGGTCACCATCACGGAGTCGTTCCACGTGATCTCGGTCGCGCCGAGCCAGCTCGAGTACACGCGGAACGAATACAAGAAGCATACGGAGGCTTACGCGGCGAAGGCGCTGGCCGGCGCTGCCGACGCGGCCAAGTGGCGGGCGTTGTTTGCGAGACGCGCCACGTCGAGCACGACCACGTTTACCAGGCGATCATCGATACGGCCACGTCGGAGGGTTGCGACCTGATCCTGATGGCCTCGCACGGGCGCCGCGGCGTCTCGGCGATCATCCTCGGCAGCGAGACGATTAAAGTTCTGACGCACTCGAAGATCCCGGTCCTCGTCTATCGCTGACCGCCGGGGCGCCGCGGGGCCGGGTCGTCTCCGGTTGAAGCAGGTCCTGCGCTCGACACTTGCCGAGATATTAATCGGGAAATGTCAAGGCCGGGTCGCGTGGCATCGGGATAAATTCGCCGCATTTCAGCCATGCGCTTGAAAGCCGCGGGGATGCGAACACCTAGATTGAGCATATCAACCATGTCGAAAGACATATTGCGTGATATTGGCCTGCGCCGACCCTGTCGGCGACCGGAGGCAGGAGGGACGGGGAGATCGATCGATGGGCCAGCCGAGTGTAGCGAGTGCGGGAGCGCGCAAGGCCGCCGGCCTTGCGATCATCCTGGCCTTGACCATGCTTTCACATCGGGGCTTCGCCGCGCCGGCGAGCGGGAGCGATACCATCCAAGGTCTTTACGACACCCTGCTCAGCACGATGAAGAATGGCCGCACGCTCGGACAAAGCGGGCGCTTTGTGCAGTTGGAGCCGGTTGTTCGCCGGACCTTCGACATTGCCTCGATGGCGCGGCTATCGGTCGGGCCGTCTTGGGGCACGATGAGTGACAGTCAGCGGCAGCAAGTCACGGACGGCTTCGGGCGCTATATCTCGGCGATCTATGCGGACCGTTTCGACAGTTACGCCGGCCAAAAGCTGCTGGTTACCGACGAGCAGCCCTCCACCGCCGGCGTCATCGTGCACAGCCAGATCGTCAAAGCGAACGGCGAGCCCGTCAAGGTCGACTATCTGATGCGCAAGAACGGCGATGCGTGGCTGATCTCCGACGTCTACCTCGACGGCGCGATCAGCGAGGTGGCCACCCGCCGCTCCGAATTCGCCGCGATTCTGAGGAACGACGGCATTGACGGCCTGATCGCGGCGTTGAACCGCAAAGCCGATGCGCTGACAACCACCAGCGCTAAGGCGTTTTAGCCATTGGCTTCGCGCGTCGTCGCCCGTCTCGACCCAAGGCCGTATCGGCGAGGGGGGCCGAGCGGCGCAAACCGTTTTCGCCCGCTTGGCCGGTAACCGTTGCCCGGGAGAGCAGCCACGGGGTTAAGAGCATCTGGGACGGCTTAAGGCAGTCCCGCCGCGGCAATTCGTGCACACCAAAGACGATCTTGTCGTGCTGCGCCCGCGTGATCCGTGTGCAGGTGCCAAAGAGCCTGTCCCAAATTGAAAGCACAGCGCCGTAGTTTGAGTTCGCTTGATCGAAGATGACTGAATGGTGGATGCGGTGCATCTCGGTCGTGACCACCACCGGCTGCAGCCAGCGTTCCACCCACTCGGGCAGACGGATATTTCCGTGCTGGAGGGCGGCCATGCCGAAAACTGCAAGACCGTGGCTCACCACGACGACAACGGGAACACCGAGCAGAAGGACGGCGAGCCAATAAACCGCCGAAGCGGCGACGTCTTCGATCGGATGATGGCGCACCGAGGTCGTGACGTCGACGTCGGGATCCGAGTGGTGCAGCGCATGAAAGCGCCAGAACAGCGGCACCGCGTGCTCGCAGCGATGCACGGCGTAGCGCATTAGGTCGAGCAGCAGAAATCCGGCGAGAAAGCCTAGCCCCGCGTCGGCGATCGGCCAGGATGGGAGGGCGAGGCCGGATAATGCTTCGATGCGCGGCCGCACAAACCCTGCCGGGGGAAGCAGGAAGGCGGTGAGAAAAAGGTTCAGAATCCAGAAGCCGATATTGCCGAACCGGCGCCGCAAAGCCGGGAATTCGCGCCGGCGCCGCGGCTGGCATAATTCCCACAGCCCGACCATCAGCAAGCTGCCAAAGATCACGGCTAGGTACAGGCGCGCCTCCTCTTGCGGTGGGCTCGTTCCACGTTGGCCTTCGCTGCCATGGCTGACGGCAAGCCTCCGCGGGACTTCAGCATTCCCGGAACCTGTCTAGCTGCTCTCGGTAGCTGGCGCCCGGGCGATCCGCCAAGGGGTCAGCATCATCGCCGACGGTTTCAGGCAATCGCGCCGCGGCAATTCGCGAACGCCAAAGACAATGCTGTCGTGTTGTGCCCGTGTCAGCCGGGTGTAGGTCCCGAAAAGCCGGTCCCAGATCGAGAAAACGGTTGCGTAATTGACGCTCGCCTCTGCGAACGCGACGGAGTGGTGGATGCGGTGCATGTCGACCGTGACCAAAACCGGTTGCAAACACTGCTCCAGCCACTCCGGCAGGCGAATGTTGCCGTGCTGGACGGCTTCGATGACGAATACTACGAGCCAGTAAGCTAGCCAGGCGGTGGCCGGTATATCGAGCAAGATCACCACCAGCAAGAAGACACCCGAGGCAAGAAGATGCTCGATTGGATGGACGCGCACCGAGGTCGTCACGTCGACATCGGGGTCGGAATGATGCAGTGCGTGAAAGCGCCAGAAAAACGGCACCGCGTGCTTGCAGCGGTGCACGAGGTAGCGCAGCAAATCGAGCAACAGGAAGCCCGCCACAAAGCCAAGCCCGGCATCGGCGATCGGCCAGGACAGAAAAGCGAAGCCCGACAGCGCCTGGAGACGCGGCCGGACGAAAGCCGCTGGAGGAATGAGAAAGGCGGCAAGAATCAGGTTCAGGATCCAGAAGCCGATATTGCCGAACCGGCGCCGCAAAGCCGGGAATTCTCGCCGCCGCCGCGGCCGGCAGAATTCCCACAGGGCGACGACCAGCAGGCTGCCGAAGATCGCGAGGGCGTACAGCGCCGCCTCCTTTCACGGCGATCCCGATCCGGACCCCCGCACCCCCACCTTCAACTCGAGCCCCGGCGCCGTCAATCCCTCATGCCGGGGCCCGACCAAGTCTCAGCCCGCGTATCGACGCCCCGTCAGGAGGTGGGACACGCAGGATATGGCCCTCCTGGCGGGAAAGCATCAGGCGAGGTCGACGACAGGTTGACCGGTGAAGAGACATAGGTCGTGCCATCCGGTCCTATCGCAAGAAAGAATGCGGCGTTAGGGTTTTTGAGGCTGTTAGAGAAGCTGGCGCAGAAGCCAAAGGTGGGCGACACCGGTTGCGTCGGATTGTTCGGATAGTCGAATGGACAAGCTGTCCCGGGCTGGGGCCCCGGACATTGGGGTGCTGCGCTCGGCGCCATCCCAACAACCGTATTCTTCAAGATTTTGGACGAAAGCTGGACACCACCGGGAGGGCTTGTCTGGGAGAAAGCGTTGCAAATGCCCGAAGCCTGGTTGATGCCGTTGGGACATTGCGGCAAGGATTCCGCGGTGAGGAAATAAGACGGATCGGTCTTCGGGTTCACCAGCAGCGGGATCTGCACCTCGTAAATCGAGTGTGGCGTCGCCCAATGCGCCGAAGGGCCGAAGAAATAGTCAACATCGATGCCCAGGCTCTGCGCACTGTAGGTACTCTTCCCCGCCCCAAGGTTGACCGTGACGGTGGCCGGGCAGCCCAAAACGACGATGCACGTGGGCGAGATGTTGAGGGTGGCCACCACCGAATTCTCGGTGGAGGCCCCTTTGGCCATGACCGCCAGCGGCAGCGCGACGGTTACGGCACTAGGACCCTTGAGGTTTTCAAGAAACAGATCGAGCGTGTTCGCCGTTTCCACCACCGCGTAGACATAGCTCGTCGCCGTCGGGTCGGAATTTTGCGTCACCGTCAGCGGCGGCGTAGCTGTCGAGTTGCTGGTGAAGGCGAGCGAGGCGAGGCTGGCCAACGCCGAAGGCGGTTGCAGGCCTAAGATCCCTGAAATCGGCGAACGGGCGGGCGGGTTCGTCGCGTTGACCCCGATCTGCGGGCAGAAAATAGGAACCAACCCATTCGCAGGTCCGTATTGGCCGCAGTCGGAATCGAACGTCCGCACGTTGTCGGGATTCCAGTTCCACCAGGCGGCAATCTGCACCACGATCGGGGTCGCAGGGCTGTTGATCGGGGCGGCCGGGGAGCCGTATGTCAGGTACGCCGGATATTGCGGGCAAGACGCTATACCGAATTGGCTGCAGATCCCTGATAGGTCTGCCATAAGAGACCCCGAATCCGCGCCGCCGCCTCCCGCCCAAGCCGGGCTCGCGTAACACAGCCAGATTGCGGCGATCGCACCTGCCAGCCGAGTGATTCTCGACATGAGCGACACTTTCATGGCGTAGCTCCCTCTTGCGCCGTTCCCGTTGAGCACCCTCAGCCAATCTGTACCAGACCCTCGCGCCCGATCGTAACAATTTGTTTGGTTAACAACAAAAATGCCGGATTTTTGTTGATTTTTGTTACGTCGTGAGACACTTTGGCACATTCCTGGCTCACAGGGTTCGCCGAGGAAGTATCGCCTCCAATATCGACGAAGTGTGAGCTAGCTCACACTTCGTCGAAAAAACGTGGCGCATTTTTGCCGCACTCGGGCAAGGGAGATGAGCGATGAGGGGTTTGAGGTGGCGTCGCAGGCGCGCTTTATGGGGTGTGCTGTTGTCGGTGACCGCGTGTCTGGCTGCGGGTGCGGCATCCGCCCAGGTTCCAGTGACAGACTATGTCGTGGTCCAACCGATCAGCGTGTGCTCGTCCACCGGCGTTTGCCCACCGGTTGTCAACCTCAGCGATCCGGTTACCGGGGTCAACATTGCCGACTCGATTTGGAGCCAGGTTGGCATCCGTGTGAGTTTTCTGCCCCTTGTGCGGTGGAACTCACCTGCAAATCCCCTGGCCAAAACTGGTGACCCAACCAATGACTACCGCACCCTGCACGTCTGTAACTGCGGATCGACCGGCACCGGTCTTTGCGCTAGCCCAGCCGTCCCCTCTAACATATGCAGCACAGGATCGAGCAGCAACGATCTCACGGTGATCTCGCAGCAGCCCTCGATCTCAATGAACACCGTGCCTAATCCAACGACGACGACGCCGCCTGGAACGACAACCTGTGCGGTTGCGAACGGAGTTTTACAGCCTCCCTGTGTACCGGTGAGCACCAGCGCGACCACGATCAACCAGTTCTATGGCCAATTTATCGACCCCCCACCCGGTCAGACGCATCTCACGATCTTGGGGTTCAGTTGGGATAATGGCAACGGCAGCTTCATTTCCTCCAGCGCGAGTGCGGACACGGTCGCGCACGAGCTCGGTCATGTTCTCGGTCTCGAACACACGACCTTTGGCGCCGGACCTCTGACTTGTTCGGCGCCGTACCCGAGCTCTTCATGTTCGCAGAATCTGATGACGGCGGGCAGTGGGGTGCGGAAGGTGCCCAGTTCTCTCGACAACTGTGGCACGGGTATGAACCAGGCTTGTTGGTTTTCCCAGGTTCCGCCGAATTTTATGGCGACGTCCGCGACGCCCGTGCCGCTCGACCTGATGAATACGAGCCAGCACGCAGCCGCGGTGCAGAGCGGCTTTTTGAACCCGATACCGGTGTCGACCACGACAGCGACCGATCCGACAAATTGCTTTTATTATGGTGATTCCAGTTATTGTTATAGTTTTATCACTTTCAATGTTACGGGTGTCACCAGCGGCGGGCAACCTGGCGAGACATTGGTCTCCTGGGCCCTGATGCTGCCTGCGTCGACGGCCTCCCAAGTAGCATTCCCGTTCGTGCCGGTGTCAAACGGATTGTCTCGGCCCAAACTTATACAGGACTTCGACTATCCCCATGGCGACCGGGACAATGATGTTGGTCAGCCCTATTACCTAGGAAACACATGGTCCAACATATGTGGGACGGCAGCAGTAGCTGGGACGGCCAGTTGTCTAATTGTCGAGTTCAATAAGCCAGGGGCCGGGGCGACCGACTTTGTCAAATTCAACATGCTCTTCCAGGGCACCGTTACGAACGCTAATTTGTGCGGCGCAGAAGTGATCTATTTATTCAGCGACGGGTCGATCCACTCTAGTCAGTTGAACCCGTCGCCTTGCTCCGGTGCAACGACGCTGACGACGACCTCGCAAATGGCGGATTTGACAATGCCGGTCGAGATCCAGGATCCTTCGACGTTTGTCGGCGCCACCGACACGCCGTGCACACCGACGACCCCCGGCCAGACGACCTGCTCACCCCCAGTGGCGGTATCCGACAGCAACATCGCGACCGGGGTTGAAAGCGGCGGCCCAATATGCCTTTCACACGGCCAAGTGGT
>DATEQL010000326.1:0-9216 GCA_035272665.1 Allostellaceae bacterium | reverse complement strand
GCGGGTCGCCTCGACGCTCGGGTCGGGCACCGGCACCGCCGCCAAGAGCGCTTGCGTATAGGGGTGGAGCGGGTTGTCGAACAGCTCGTCGCACGCCGCCAATTCGACGATGTGGCCGAGATACATAACCGCCACGCGCTGACACAGATGCCGCACGACCGAGAGGTCGTGGGCGATGAACAAGTAGGTTAGGCCAAACCGCTCGCGCAAATCCTCGAGCAGGTTGATCACCTGAGCCTGGATCGACACGTCGAGCGCCGAGACCGCCTCGTCGCAGACGATAAACTCCGGTTCGAGTGCCAGCGCTCGCGCGATCCCGACTCGCTGGCGCTGTCCGCCCGACATCTCATGGGGATAACGGTCGGCGAATTTCGGATCGAGGCCGCAGACCGACAGCAGTTCGCGCACGCGACCGGCGCGGCGCGCCGCATCGCGTTCGATCCCGTGGACCATGATCGGCTCGGCGATGATCTCGCCAACCTTCATGCGCGGGTTCAGCGAGCTGTAAGGGTCCTGGAAAATGACTTGTATCCGGCGCCGCAGCGCCACCAGCTCTCTGCGTTCCAGCTTGGCGATGTCGACGCCGTCGAAAAGGATCTCGCCGGCGGTCGGCCGCTCGAGCCGTAGGATGCAGCGACCCGTAGTCGTCTTGCCGCAGCCGCTTTCGCCGACCAGCCCCAGGGTCTCGCCGCGTCGGACCCAAAAGTCGATACCATCGACAGCTTTAACCTCGCCAATTTTGCGGTGTACGACGACCCCTTCGGTGACCGGAAAATGCATCCGCAGCCCCCTGACTTCGAGGAGGGGGTGTCCTTCGATCGCCACTGCGTGTGTGCTGCTCATTTGTCGAGCCAGACCGTGCCGAGGTCCTGATTGACGTAATGACTGGGGCCGATCTTCCAGCCTTTGACATAGGAGCGGTACGGCACGGTCCGCTGCCACCACAGCAGGTAGATCGCATGGGCCTGATCATCGAGGACATATTTCGTGAATTCGAGCAGATCGGCCCGCTGCTTGGCTTTGTCCAGCTCGCGCAATTGCCGGTTGTACATCTCGATTTCCTTCGGATCGTCGAACTGCCCGTAGTTCGAGCTGGACACCGAATGCGGCAGGTATTTGCCGACATCGGCGAGCGGATTGACGACGTTCTGGCAGTTGCCCTCGGTACTGACATCGAAATTGCCGCTGCGCAACGCCTCGAACCACGGCCCGGTCGGCAATACCCGCTGGGTCACGTGCAGTCCGATCTTGCTCCACTGGTCGACGACCCAGATCCCATAGTACTTATAGGGTTGATCGACGTTGCGGTTGAGCAGTTCGAAGTTGAGTCCTTCGGCCCCGGCCTCTTTGAGCAGACGCCGCGCCTCGACCCGCGACTTTTCGATGTCGGGCCAATAGCCGGCAATCCGCTGCAATTCCTCCTTGCTCGGGGCGAGCAGCGAGCCGGGGAAGGTGACGCCGCCGACTGTGTGCACGATCGCGATCTTGGACAGCTCGGGTGCGCTGCCCCAGCGGTCGATGGCTAAGGTCAGGGCGCGCCGCACGCGGACGTCGTCGAACGGCTTGCGCTGGTGGTTCGGAGTCACTACGCCGCCGCAGTTCCAGTCGCTCGTCTGTACGGTAATCTTGTCGCCGAGCGCCTTTTTCAGCTCGTCGACAGTGGCGGGCGGCAAGCCGCGAAATTCGATTGCGGCGCGGTCGGCGCGGATCGCTTCGACCCGGATCGCCTGCTTCTCGGCAAATATCCCGGTAAAGCCATCGAGATAGGGCAAACCCTTATGATAGTAGTCGGGGTTGCGCTCACCCTTGATCGATTGGCCAATATCGTAGCTGACGAATTTGAATGGGCCGGAGCCGAGAATGTTCTTCTCGTACCAGTGCGGGTCCTTGTCGAGGATCGCCTTCTTGTAAATCCAAGCATAGGGATCGGCCAAAGCCGGCAAGAACGCGTCGGTGGCGAATTTAAGCCGAAAGACCACGGTGATCGGATCGGTGACCTCGACCTTGTCGACCATGACGAAATTGCTCTGTCGGGCGCTGATCACCCCCGGTGGCGGGAAGATGATCTCGTTCCAGCTCGCGGCGATATCCTCGGCTGTCAATGGCGAGCCGTCGGTGAATTTGACCCCCTCGCGGATCTTGAAGGTATAGGTCTTGCCGTCATCGATCGGCTTCGGCATGGCCGTGCACAGATCGCAGACAAGATCGTCCGTCTTGCCCGGATCGTAGGGGTCGGCGCGGATCAAGACGCTGTAGAAGGGTGCGGCCGAGTGGATCGTCGCGTACGTCTCCTCACGATGCGCGTCGAAGCTCGGCGGCGCGTCCGCCGGGATCATATAGGTCAGTGTACCGCCGTATTTCGGCTCCTCGTCGGCCACCGCGAGCGGAGCCGATGCCATCATTCCGATAAAAGCGGTGACCGCCGCCGTTTTCACTGTTCTTCCGTGAGGTCTCATTTATCGAACCAGATTGTCGCCAAATCCTGATTGAGATAATGACTGGGGCTGATCTTCCAGCCCTTCACATATTCGTGATAAGGCACGATCCGGTACCACCACAGCAAAAAGATCTCGTGCGCTTGGGTATCGAGCACGTATTTCTCGAAATCGCGCATCAGACTGCGTTGCTTGGTGGCGTCAGTCTCATGCAGCATCTTGTCGTAGAGCGCCAGCTCCCGTTGGTCGTCGAACTGTCCGTAGTTCGCAGCATAGTTCGGCAGGTACCGTTGCACATCGAGCAGCGGATTGACGACGCTTTGGCAATTGCCGGCCAGCACGGCATCGAAATTGCCCTGCCGCATCGCTTCGAACCACGGGCCGGTCGGCACCACGCGCTGGGTGACGTGAAGCCCGATCTTGCTCCATTCGTCGATGACCCAGGTGGCATTGTACTTGTAGGGCTGGTCGACGTTGCGGTTCAAAAGCTCGAAGCTCAGTCCCTCGGACCCGGCCTCTTTCAACAGCCGCCTCGCCTCGGCCCGCGACTTCTCGATGTCGAGCGAAAACCCGGCAACGTCCTGCAGCTCCTCCTTGTCTGCCGCCAGCGGCGACCCGGGGAAGACGATGCCCCCGACGGTATGCACATTGGCGATCTTGGCGAGCTGCGGCGCGCCACGCCAGCGGTCGATCGCCAAGGTCAAGGCCCGGCGGACCCTTGCATCGTCGAATGGCTTCTTCTTGTGGTTGGGCTCGATAAAGCTGCCGCAGTTCCAATCGCTGGTCTGCACGGTGATCTTGTCGCCCAGCGCATTGACGAGCTCGTCACGCACCGAGGGGGGAAAGCCACGGAACTCGATCGCGGCGCGGTCACCGCGGATCGCATCGACACGTACCGCCTGCTTGTCTGCGTAGATCCCGGTGAACCCGTCGAGATAAGGCAGCCCTTGGTGATAATAGTCGGGGTTTCTCACCCCCTTGATGGACTGGCCGATCTCGTAGCCGGCGAACTTGAACGGGCCCGAACCCAGGATGTTCGTTTCGTACCAGCGGGGATCCTTGTCGAGGATCACCTTTTGGTAAATGAAGTTGTAAGGGTCGGCGAGTGCCGGAAGAAAGGCAGCGGTTGGAAATTTCAGATGGAACACGACGGTCGTCG
Source organism: Allostellaceae bacterium (assembly GCA_035272665.1). Taxonomy (GTDB): domain Bacteria; phylum Pseudomonadota; class Alphaproteobacteria; order ATCC43930; family CGMCC-115725; genus AP-15. Next base: position 5,622 of record DATEQL010000326.1, on the reverse strand, counting down.
GATCGGGTGCCTCGACCGCGTCGACCATCACGTAATGGCTCTCCCGTGGGCTCAGAACGCCTTGCGGCGGGTGGACGATCTCGTTCCAGCTCGCTGCCACGTCGGCTGCCGTCAGCGGTGTCCCGTCGTGGAACTTGACGCCCTGGCGGATCTTGAAGGTGTAGGTCTTGCCGGCATCGGTCGGCTGTGGCATCGCCGTGCACAGATCGCAGACGAAATCGGTCGTCGAGGACGGGTTATTTGGATCGACGCGGATCAGCACGCTGTAGAAGGGTGCTGCCGAATGGATCGTCGCGAAGGTGGTCTCGCGATGGCCGTCAAAGCTCGGCGGAGCGTCCGCCGGGATCACATAGGTCAGCATGCCGCCATGCTTTGGCGTTTGCTCTGCGGCCACAGCAAGTGGCGCCGCAGCAACGGCAGCGCCCAGCAGGGCCGCCGCTAGCTCTGATCCGATCCTCATTGCCTTCTCCTGCTCAGCCGAATTATTTATCGAGCCACACCGTCGCCAGATCCTGGTTCAGATAGTGGCTGGGACTAATCTTCCAGCCCTTCACATAAGACCGGTAGGGCACGATCCGGTAGTACCACAGCAGGAATATCTCGTGGGTTTGGCTGTCGAGAACGTGCTTCTCGAAGTCGCGCATCAGGGCCCGCTGCTTGGTGAACTCGGTTTCATGCAGCATCCTATCGTACAAATCGATTTCCTGTTGGTCGTCGAACTGGCCATAGCTCGCGACATAGACCGAATGCGGCAAGTATCGTTGGACGTCGAGCAGTGGATTAACCACGCTGTTGCAGTTGCCATTCATCGCGGCGTCGAAATTGCCGTTCCGCATTGCTTCGAGCCAGGGACCGGTCGGCAAGACCCGCTGTGTGACGTGAAGCCCGATCTTGCTCCACTGATCGATCACCCACGTCGCGTCGTATTTGTAGGGCTGGTCGACGTTGCGGTTCACCAGTTCGAAGCTGAACCCCTCGGCACCCGCTTCGTGCAGCAGGTGCCTTGCTTCTGACCGTGATTTTTCGATGTCGGGCCAGAAGCCAGCGATGTCCTGCAATTCCTCTTTGTCCGCTGCCAGGGGCGAGCCCGGAAAGACGACACCGCCGACGGTGCGCAGATTCGCGATCTTTGCCAGCTCCGGTGCGCCATTCCAGCGATCGATAGCCAGGGTCAATGCGCGGCGCACCCGAACATCGTCGAATGGCTTTCTCTTGTGGTTGGGCGTGACCATTTGGCCGCAATTCCAGTCGCTGCCCTGCACCGTGATCTTGTCGCCGAGCGCGTCGACCAGCTCGTCGCGGACCGAGGGCGGCAGCCCGCGAAATTCGATCGCGGCCCGGTCGCTGCGCAGTGCCGCGACGCGCACCGCCTGCTTATCGGCATAGATGCCGGTGAAGCCATCGAGATAGGGCAGCCCCTGGTGGTAGTAATCAGGGTTTCTAACCCCTTTGATCGACTGGCCGATTTCCAGTCCGGCGAATTTGAAAGGACCAGAGCCGAGAATGTTCTTTTCGTACCAGCGCGGGTCTTTGTCGAGGATCGCCTTTTGGTAGATGTAGCTGAAAGGGTCGGCGATCGCCGGCAAAAATGCGCCGCTTGCAAACTTCAGATGGAATACGACGGTCGTCGGATCGGGTGCCTCGACCGTGTCGACCATCATGTAGTGGCTCTCTCGCGGGCTCAGAACCCCTTCGGGCGGATGTACGATGTGGTTCCAGCTCGCCGCCACGTCCGCTGCAGTCAAAGGCGAGCCGTCATGAAATTTGACCCCCTCGCGGATCTTGAAGGTGTAGGTCCTCCCATTGTCTGACGGCTGCGGCAGTTCCGTGCACAGATCGCAGACAAAGTCGGTCGTCGAGGAGGGGTTGTTGGGATCGACCCGGATCAGCACGCTGTAGAAGGGTGCTGTCGAATGCACGGTCGCGAAAGTGGCCTCGCGGTGGGCATCGAAGCTCGGCGGTGCGTCCGCCGGTATCGCATAGGTCAGAAAGCCGCCGAATTTCGGCCCCTCACCAGTAACAGGCACACTAGGGAAAACCACTGCAAGCAGCAGAGTCATCCCGGCGAAGGCCGGAATCCATGGCCGAAATGGACACCGGCCTTCGCCGGTGTGACGGAGTGGTGCTGTCGGCTGCGACTTCATTTATCGAGCCAGATTTGCGCCAGGTCCTGATTGATGAAGTGAGTCGGACTGATCTTCCAGCCCTGCACATACGAGCGATATGGCACGATCCGATGCCACCACAGCACCCAGATCATGTGGCTCTGCTCGTCGAGCACGTATTTCTCGAACCCGCGCATCAGGACGCGTTGCTGCGCCGGGTCGGTCTCGTGCAGCAGCTTTTCATAGAGGTCGATCTCGGTCGCATCGTCGAAACGGCCGTAATTCTCGGCATCGACCGAGGCGGGCAGGACCTTCTGGATATCGAGCAGCGGATTGACAAAGCCGTGGCCGGGAGCCTCGAGAACGACATCGAAATCGCCGTTGCGCATTGCTTCGAACCACGGGCCGCTCGGCACCACCCGTTGCGTCACGTGCAGCCCGATCTTGCTCCATTCGTCGATCAACCAGGTAGCGACGTATTTGTAGGGCTGGTCGACGTTGCGGCTGAGGAGCTCGAAGGAGAGCCCTTCGGCACCGGCCTCCTTCAATAGTCGCTTGGCCTCGGCCCGTGACTTGTCGATATCGGGCCAATAACCGGCGATCTGCTCCAGCTCTTCTCGGGTCGCCGCCAATGGCGAGCCGGGGAAGACAATGCCGCCGACGGTCTTCACGATCGCGATCTTTGACACAGCCGGTGCCCCGTGCCAGCGGTCGATCGCCAGGCTCAACGCGCGGCGAACCCTGACGTCGTCGAACGGTTTCCTCTTATGGTTCGGCGTCACCGCGCTGGCCACATTCCAGTCGCTCTCCTGCACCGTGATCTTGTCGCCGAGCGCCTTGACGAGCTCGTCGCGCGCTGCCGGCGGCATGCCGCGAAATTCGATCGCGGCGCGGTCGCTGCGGATCGCCTCGACCCGCACCGCCTGCTTGTCCGCGTAGATGCCAGTGAAGCCGTCCAGATATGGGAGTCCCTTATGGTAATACTCCGTGTTCTTCTCGCCCTTGATCGATTGGCCGACCTGATAGTCGACGAATTTGAACGGGCCTGAGCCCAGAATATTCTTTTCGTACCAGCGCGGGTCCTGGTCGAGGATCGTCTTCTTGTAGATGAAATTGAACGGGTCGCCGAGCGCGCCCAGAAACGCTGATGTCGCGAATTTCAAACGGAAGACGACTGTGCGCGGATCGGGTGCGGTGACCTTGTCGACCATCAAATAATTGCTGGCACGCGCGCTCAGCACGCCCTCGGGCGGAAAGATGATCGCATTGAAGCTCGCCGCTACGTCGGCAGCGGTCAGTGGCGCGCCGTCGTGGAATTTGACGTCTTGGCGGATATCGAACGTATAAATCTTGCCGTCGTCGGTCGGCTGCGGCATCTCGGTGCAGAGGTCGCAGACAAAGTCGGTGATTGCGGACGGATTCTCCGGGTTGACGCGTATCAGCACGCTGTAGAACGGCGCCACCGAATGCACCGTTGCGTAGGTGCTCTCGCGATGCCCGTCGAAGCTCGGCGGCGCGTCGGCCGGGATCATATAAGTCAGCGTGCCGCCGTATTTCGGCTCCTCGCCAGCAGCAGGCACACTAAGGAAAACCACTGCAAGCAGTAGAGTCATCCCGGCGAAGGCCGGGATCCATGGCTGAAATGGACACCGGTTTTCGCCGGTGTGACGGAGCGGTGCTGCCGGCCGCGACCTCATTTGTCGAGCCAGACCGTCGCCAGGTCTTGGTTTATGTAGTGGCCCGGGCTGATCTTCCATCCCTTGACGTATGACCGGTAGGGAATGATCCGGTACCACCACAATACCCAGATCTCGTGGGCCTGGGTATCGAGCACGTATTTCTCGAAATCGCGCATCAAAGCCCGCTGCTTGGGAAAGTCGGTCTCGCGCAGCATCTTATCGTAGAGCGCGACCTCCTGCGGATCTTCATAGTAGCCGTAGTTTCCGCTGTAGATCGAGCTCGGCAGGTAGGCTTGGACGTCGATCAGCGGGTTAGGCACGCCGTGGCAGTTGGCTACCAAGGCAACCTCGAAATTGCCGCTGCGCAGCGCTTCCAATTCCGGCCCGGTCGGCAGGATGCGTTGAGTGACATGGAGCCCGATCTTGCTCCATTCGTCGACGAGCCAAGTGCCGACGTATTTATAGGGTTGGTCGACACCGCGGTTCAAAAGCTCGAAACTCAGGCCCTCGGCACCGGCCTCCTTTAAGAGACGCTTCGCCTCGGCCCGTGATTTCTCGATATCCGGCCAGAAGCCGGCGATCTGCTCGAGCTCCTCTTTGGTCGCCGCCAGCGGCGAGCCCGGAAACACAATGCCGCCGACCGTGCGCACATTGGCGATCTTTGAGAGCGCCGGTGCGCCGTGCCATTGATCGACCGCCAGTGCCAATGCCCGCCGCACCCGGGCGTCGTTGAACGGCTTCTTCTTGTCGTTGGGGGTCACCAGATTGCCGCAGTTCCAGTCGCTCTCCTGAACCGTGATTTTATCACCCAGTGCCTTCACCAGCTCGTCGCGCGTCGCCGGCGGCAAGCCGCGGAATTCCATCGCCGCCCGATCGGCGCGGATCGCATCGGTGCGCACCGCCTGTTTCGGCGCATAGATGGCGGTGAAGCCGTCGAGATAGGGCAGCCCCTTGCGATAATAGTCTGGGTTTCTTACCCCTTTAATCGCCTGGCCGGTCTCGTACTCGGCGAATTTGAACGGGCCCGAGCCCAAGATGTTCTTCTCGTACCAGCGCGGATCCTTGTCGAGGATCCCCTTCTTGTAGATCAAGGTGAAGGGGTCGGCGAGGGCCGGAAGAAACGCGCTGGTCGCGAACTTGAGGTGGAAGATAACGGTCTTCGGGTCGGGTACCTCGATCTTGTCGACCATCTCGTACCAGCTGGCGCGCGGGCTCAACACACCTTCAGGCGGATGAACAATGTGCTCCCAGCTCGCTGCCACATCGGCCGCGGTCAGCGGCGAGCCGTCGTGGAACTTGACGCCGTCGCGGATCTTGAAGGTGTAGGTCTTACCGTCGTCGGTCGGCTGCGGCATCGCCGTGCACAAATCGCAGACGAAATCGGTCGTCGAAGACGGGTTCTCCGGATTAACCCGGATCAGCACGCTGTAAAACGGCGCGACCGAATGCAGGGTTGCGAACGTGCCCTCGCGATGAGCATCAAAGCTCGGCGGGGCGTCTGCCGGAATGGTGTAGGTGAAGATGCCACCGCGTTTGGCCGGAGCCTCCTCCTCGTCTCCGGCCGCAACCGCGGCCGCGCTCCCGAGCACGATGCTCAAACCCGCCGCCAACCAAGCCGATGCGAACGCCATCTTCGCCTCTCCTTAGTTATCAGTCTGAGACAGCAGCGCTGCTGGCCCGGTGCAGCGGCCCCGTAGCAGCTTCTGTCTCGATCGCGATCTCTCGACTGCGGAAGCACGCGGCGAGGTGTCGGGCATCTCCGGTGGATTCCAGCAACGGCCGTGCTTCGGCACAGCCAGCGACCGCGAACCGGCAGCGCGGCCGGAACGAGCAGCCCG
>DATEQL010000325.1:0-2265 GCA_035272665.1 Allostellaceae bacterium | reverse complement strand
CGTGGTGGCGACCTGGGTCAATGGGATGGGGGCGGCGGGGTATCAGGGCGCGACCCTCACGATGACCGACAATGCCGGTCGTATTTCATCCATGACGATCACGGGATACACTGCGGAGCAGATGTCAGGGATGGACGTTTCATACGGTGAGACAGGCGGACATACGTATATGTACATCAAGTGAACTACCTGGCGATGCCAAGACCTTGATGGAAGGCATACAACCTCGCGAACATTGGATGCTGGTGCAAATCGCCGGGACAAGTAGCAAAAACGCCTGCGCCCGCGCCGGACAGTACGCTGCAAGGCGGCGGGTGTTGAACCACTCGAAGCCAATTAATAATTGGCTTCGAGGCAGACGAACGCGCTCCACTCAGCAGCAGCCTAATCACCTGACTGATCGCCGCATCACGTAAAAATGCCTCCTCGCTGTTTAGCGTGGGTAGTCACGAAGGCCCCTTGCTTGGCCGGCGGGCGCTACCTACCTCGTAGCGTTTCTTGGTTCGGCTGAGAGGGGCCGTTTCTTCGTCCCGGCCTGACGACCCCGACGGCGTCGCGCACAGTCGCTGTCAAGGATGGCGCAAGCCGCCGCGCGCTTGCGCGGCGTGTCCTTGACGGCGACGAGCACGGCGCCATCCTCGAACAGGATGGGCCAGGTGCGGAGCTATATCCTTGCGTGACACGAACCTGCTGCAACTGGCGTTGGGTCTGACGCCGCCATGGACGCTAACCCGCAGCGACTTCGACCCCGAGGCACACCGCCGCGATATTGAGATCGACGTCGCGCCGGGCAGTCGCTTTGCCTGCCCGACCTGCGGAGCCACGGACTGCCCGGCCTACGACACCGAGCGGATGACTTCCCAACGCGTCATCTCAAGACCGCGCGGGCCTACCAAATCCGGCTGTCCTTTCAGGAACTCTATGATCAGCCCTCGACCGAAGCAGCGGCCGGCTTCCTGAAGAAATGGTATTTCTGGGCCACCCACAGCCGGCTCGAACCGGTCATCGACGCCGCGCATACGGTCAAACGCCATTGGGACGGCATCCTGCGCTGGTTCGACAGCAAGATCGCCAACGGCCTGATCGAGGCCATCAACAGCCTGGTGCAGGCCGCTAAGGCCAAGCCTCGCGGCTATCGCTCAACCCGAAACCTCAAAGCCATGGTCTAGTGCCTCCCGTCGTTGACAGTGAGTAGAATGTTCGAATCGATGGCTCCGTAACGTACTGACGGAGCCGATTCGTGGCCGCCAAAGAGATCGCCGTAAAGAAGTATGTCGTGAAGCTCAGCGCGGCAGAGCGAGAGCGGTTGGAGACGTTGATCGGTAGCGGCAACCACCCCGCGCAGCGGCTGACGAAGGCCCGCATCCTGTTGAAGGCCGATGCCGGGGAGGCCGGCGAAGCCTGGAGCGACAGCCGGATCGCGAACGCCTTGGATGCCAGCCTGGCGACCATAGCCCGAACCCGCCAGCAGCTTGTGGAGGAAGGGTTCGAGGCGGTGCTAACCCGCAAGCACTCGCCCGCCTCGGCCAGACCGCGCATCTTCGATGGCGCCTCGGAAGCCAAACTGATCGCGCTGACCTGTTCGGAGCCGCCAAAAGGCCGCGCACGATGGACGTTGAGCCTGCTGGAAGACCAGGTCGTCGAGCTGAACATCGTCGCCAAGGCCAGCGATAACACGATCGGGCGGACGCTAAAAAAAACCTTCTCAAACCGCACCTGAAGCAGCAATTCGTCATTCCGCCGGACGCCAGCGCCGCCTTCGTGGCTGCCATGGAAGATGTGCTAGAGGTCTATCACAGGCCGCATGATCCGGATCGTCCGGTGGTCTGCGTGGACGAGACCTCAAAGCAACTCATCGCCGAGACGCGTGTGCCGATCCCGGCCAAGCCGGGGAAGCCCGAACGTTATGATTATGAGTATGAACGCAACGGCACGGCCAACCTGTTCATGATGTTCGCGCCGTTGGAGGGCTGGCGGCATGTCGAGGTGACCGATCGCCACACCGCCGTGGATTATGCGCAGGTTCTCAAAGACCTGTCGGACACGCACTACCCCAACGTCTCGAAGATCGTACTCGTGCAGGACAATCTCAACACCCACAAGCCGGCTTCACTCTATGAAGCGTTCCCCGCCGAGGAGGCACGCCGGCTCGTCGAGCGGTTCGAGTGGCACTACACGCCCAAGCACGGGAGTTGGCTCGACATGGCTGAATCCGAACTCGCCGTGCTGTCGTCCCAGTGCCTCGATCGCCGCATCGCCGACAAG
>DATEQL010000324.1:0-15975 GCA_035272665.1 Allostellaceae bacterium | reverse complement strand
CCGGGTGAGCGATCAGCTGCCGCCATAAAACTGGCTGCGCGCCACATCGCCTTGGGCGATCTCGGGCGGAATCTCCCAGACGTAGAACGTGTTGCGCGAATAGCCATTGTTGTTCCTACCGCCGCCGCCCTCGATCCAGTTCGTCAAACACAGGATCTTGAAGTACGCCTGTTGTCCGGGAAATAGGTAGGCCTGCCGCGTCGAATTGAAGTCACCGAGATAGTTGTCGGTGCGGACGAGATATTGTCCGGGCAAGACGTCGCGATAGGAGGCGCCACCGATTTGCGATACCCCGACGATCGCCTCATTCATTCGGATATACGGGGTTCCCACGCAATCGTAGGGCCCCGGGTCGCGGTAGAACCAAGCTCGGGCCTCGCCACCCGGGATCGGCGGCACCGCGACCGCCGCCGTTGGCGGCAGCGGCGCGCAGCCGACGATCGCGAGGAGAAGCAGACTCGTGCCGGTGTGAAGCAGCCGGTGCGACGAGGCGGTTGAGAGGGACGTCATGCGGTTCCTCCGTCAGGACTCCCCGTTCACCATATGGGATTCCGACCGGGTCTTTTCGATGCTAAGATGTGGTCAAACTCTCCGCGGATCGGCATTGCAGCCGCGCGATACCTCGCTCCGGAATAATGCAGCACCTTGCGGAGTCGTAGTAACGCCGGAAGGGTCTCGGTCGAGACCCTTCCTCGGCGAGGAGGACACGATGGCGAGATCTGGGCTCACCGCGATTTGTTTGACGATCCTGACGCTCGCCGGTTGCAGCCAGACAACCACCGATCCGGCAAAAGCCGCTTCCGACAAGGCCGCTACGCCGGTAAGCCAACCGGCCACTCCCGACTCGGGTAGCAAAGGAGGAGACGGCGGCGGCGGTTATTGACGCCCTTCCCATTCCCTCCCCCCGCTAACGTGGCCGCAAGGTCGGGAAGGCGATCACGTCGCGGATCGACGGACTGTCGGTCAGCAGCATGACCAGCCGGTCGATGCCGATGCCGAGACCGCCGCAGGGCGGCAGCCCGTATTCGAGCGCGGTGACGTAATCCTGGTCGAGCGGCTGTGCCTCCTCGTCGCCCGCCGCCCGCGCCCGCATTTGCGCCTCGAAGCGGGCCTGCTGGTCCTGCGGGTCGGTGAGCTCGGAAAAAGCGTTGGCGATCTCCCAGCCGTAGATGTAGGTCTCGAACCGCTCGGCCAGCCGTGGATCGGCGCGGTCGGCCTTGGCCAGCGGAGAGATGTCGCGCGGAAAGCCGGTCACGTGGATCGGCTGTATCAGGGTGTCCTCGACCCGCGCGGCAAAGGCCGCTTCGAGCACCTGGCCCCAATTCTCGCCGCCCATCACCGCCGCACCCAAGCCCTCGGCTGCCCGGCGCGCCACCTCGACATCCTCGAAGGCGAGAAAATCGACCCCGGTCGCCACATGCACCAATTCGGCCATGCTGCGGCGCGGCCAGGGCGGCGACAAATCAATGACGGTCCCGCCATAGTCGATCCGCAGCGTCCCGAGCACGGTTTCGGCGACGGTCGTGACCAGCTCTTCCGTCAGCCGAATCATCGCGGTGTAATCGACATAGGCCTCGTAGAGCTCGAGCGTGGTGAACTCGGGATTGTGCCGGGGCGAGATGCCTTCGTTGCGGAAGCAGCGATTGATCTCGAACAGCTTGTCGGCCAGACCGCCGACCAACAGTCGCTTCAGGTGCAGCTCGGGTGCGATCCGCAGGTAGAGGTCGATGTCGAGGGCGTTGTGGTGCGTGACGAAGGGTTTCGCCGAGGCGCCGCCGGGGATCGTGTGCAGCATCGGCGTCTCGACCTCGAGATAGCCGCGCTCGACAAGACGGCTGCGCATGGCCGCGATGATCCGGCTGCGCCGGCGCAAGGTCTCGCGGCTCCCTTGGTTCATGATCAGGTCGAGATAGCGCTGCCGGTAGCGCAGCTCGACATCCGCGAGACCGTGATATTTTTCGGGCAGGGGGCGCAGCGTTTTGGCCAGAACCGTGACCGCGGCGGCGTTGACGGTCAGCTCGCCGCGCGGCGTACGCCGCACCAAACCTTCGACCCCGATCAGGTCGCCGATGTCCAGGAGCCGTGCGACCGCAAGCCCCTCCGGCGGCAGGTTGTCCCGGTGGCAAAAAATCTGGATCTTGCCGGAGGCGTCATGCAGATCGATGAACATGCCGCTGTTGCGGATCGCCCGAATGCGGCCCGCGACTCGCACGCACTCGGCGGTTTCGGCGCCGGCAGCCAGCCCGGCATAATGCCGCTCGAGATCGGCCGCCTCGTAGGTGCGCGGAAAGCCGTAGGGATAGGGATCGATCCCCTGTGCTTTGAGGCCTTCGAGCTTGGCGATCCGGACGGCGCGTAACGGATCGTCTGCGTCGTTCATTTCGACTTCCTCGCGACCGGTTAGCCGACCGCCGCCTGAGACACCGGCTGGTGGGCCAGGTCGACGACCGCGTCGTGAAACCGATGCAGTGTGCCGTGGTGACCGACGCTGACGATCGTCGGCCGCCACGGCGCCTCTCGCAACAGCCGGTAGAGCGACATTTCCGCCGCCTCGTCCAGGGCCGAAGTGGCCTCGTCGAGAAAGACGATTTCCGGACGGGCCAACAGCACCCGCGCGAAAGCGACGCGCTGCTGCTCGCCGATCGACAGCCGCTGCGCCCAGTTCCCCTCCTCGTCGAGCCGGTCGACGAGCTGCGGCAGCCCGACGGCGCGCAGCGCCTCGACGAGGCGCTCGCGAGAGAGCTCGGCCGCAGAGCGGGGATAGGCAAGCGCATCAGCCAGCGTGCCGAGCGGCAGATAGGGCCGCTGCGGCAGAAACAGGGCGCGGCCGTCCGCCACCCGGATGCGGCCTCGTCCGAACGGCCACAGGCCGGCGATCGCGCGCAGCAGCGTGCTCTTGCCGACCCCGGAGGGACCGGTGATCAGCAACGGCTTGCCCGGGCTCGCCGCCAGCGCGATGTCCTGCCGCAACGGCCGCCCGTCCGGCAGATCGAGATCGAGTGTCTCGACCGCGACGCCGGCGCCGCCACGCTCGATCTCGATCGGCTGGGCGGTGGCCCGATCCGCTGCAATCTCGTCCATCTTGGCGCGGAACCCGGAAAGGCGCTGCACCACCGCCTGGAACTGGGCTATCTCGGTGTAGGAGCTGACGATGAACGACAGCGATTCCTGGACCTGGCCAAAGGCGGAGGATATCTGCATCAGGCCGCCGAGCTGGATGACCTTGTCGAAATAGCGTGGGGCCGCGACGATGAACGGGAAGACCACCGCGAGCTGGGCGTAGCCCGTGGTGAACCAAGTCAGCCTCTTGCGGCGCTTGATAATCCCCCACCAGTTCATGACGACCCGGGCGAAGCGGCTCAGGAAGGTGTCGAGCTCGCGGGCCTCGCCGCCGTAGAAGGCGACATTCTCGGCATTCTCGCGCAGCCGGACGAGGCTGAAGCGAAAATCGGCCTCGTAGCGCTGCTGATCGAAAGTGAGCTGGATCAGCGGACGGCCGATCCAACGAGTCAGCATCGTGCCGGCGACGGCGTAGATCAGCGCCGCGAAGACCATATAGCCGGGGATCCTGACCGTGGCACTGCCGCCGAGCGGGATCGTCAGCGCGCCCGAGAGAACCCAGAGGATCGAGAGAAAGGATAAAAGGGTGACGACCGCGTTCAACAAGCCGATCGACAGGCCGAGACTCATCGTCGCGAAGTGGTCGAGATCCTCGGCGATCCGCTGATCGGGGTTGTCGGTCGTCGCCTGGTTCAGCTGCATCCGGTAATAAGCCTGGTCTTCGAGCCAGTTGCGCAGGAAGTGCCCGGTCAGCCAACGCCGCCAGCGGATATGAAGTATGGCCCTCAGATAAAACGAATAGACGGCGTCGACGATCATTGCGGTCGCGATCATGCCGAAGATTGCGAATTGCCACCAAAACTCCGACCAGTCATATTGCTGAAGCGCATTGTAGAAATCGTTGTACCAAGAATTAAACCTGACATTCAGCCACACGGAAAACAGGTTGAGCGCGACGATGGCGGCGAGCAGCCCGCGTGCCGCCCATTTCTCGTCGGACTTCCAATACGGCCAGGCCATGTCCCAGGCCTGCCGCAGAAAGCCCTGCTTCGTCGCTGCCGCCATTCTCAAACTCCGTCTTTCTCGCCCAGCCTATCTTTCCGGTTTATGATGCGCGGCCCATCATGTGTGCCTCGCCGGCCATCGAATCCGCAGCGACCGCCACACTCCTCGCGCGGGGTGTCTGCCGCGCGCTCGACCAGCTCGGCTACGCCAACCTCGTCGAATTTCCGCTCGCCAACGGACGCCGCGCCGACATCCTCGCGCTCGGCAAATCCGGCGACCTGGTGATCGTCGAGATTAAGAGCTCGGTCGCCGATTTCCGCGCCGATCGCAAGTGGGCGACCTACCGCGATTTTGCAGATCGTCTTTATTTCGCAGTGCCGAACCACTTTCCGCAAGTGTTGATCCCCGAGGAATGTGGCCTGATGGTGGCGGATCCGTTTGGCGCGGCATTGCTGCGCGAGGGCCGTTCGACACCGCTCAATCCCGGCCGGCGCCGCGCACTGACGCTGCGCTTCGCCCGCATCGCGGCAGCCCGGCTGCGTCGGTGTCTCGATCCGGAGACCGCCCGTCTGGACGGGATGTGACGCGGCGGCAGCGGGTCGGCTGAAAGGTGGGGGCGGGTCAGGGCGGAGGTTCACCCCGATGCCGACGCAGCAGCACGTAGAGCGCCCCCGCGCCCCCGTCCCGCGGCTGCGCCGGCGCGATGGCGAGGACTTGCCGCCGCAGCTCCGCCTCTTCGAGCCACCGCGGGACCGCGCTTTTGAGCACCCCTGGCCCGCTTGGACCAAGACCTCGGCCGGTGATGACGAGCACGCAGCGCCGGCCGGCGTCTCGCGACTTGCGGATAAACACCGCGAGGGCGCGATGCGCTTCGGCTTGGGTCATTCCGTGCAGATCGAGGCGGTCCTCGATCGGGTGGAGGCCACGCTTCAAACGTTCGGCACTCGACCGGTCGATCCCGGAGAAGCGATCAAGCGTCGGGGGCCGAATCGGCTGCGGGGCTCGCGTTTCGGAGGCTGGCGGCCGCGGGGTCGGGTCCGGTGCGGCTGAAACCGGCGCCGAGCGATGGGGCAGTGGGGTCACGCTGCGCACGACATAGCGCCACAGCAGCCGATCGCCCTGCGGCGGCGCATTATTGCCCTTCATGCTCGCCTTTTTCCTCGCGGTCGTCGACGAGAATGACATGGAGACGCCGGGGCCCATGGGCGCCGAGCTCGATGCGCTGCTCGATATCTCCCGTCCGCGACGGACCGGTGATGAAATTGATGGCCCGCGGCAGCCGATGGCCCGCGCAGGCAACCCGCAGCCGATCCCAGCCATCCTCATAGGTGGCGACGACTTGGTTCTGACGCACGACCACGATATGGGTGTCGGGTAGAAAATTCAGCGTCGTCGGGGTGTCGGCCGCGGATATCAGCATCACCGTCCCGGTCTCGGCGATCGCCGCAAAGCAGGGGGTCAGGCTAACCGCGTCGCCTGTCTCGGCCCGGCCGCGGCGGATCCGCAGCAACGGCCGAGCATCCCAGGGGATGTCGTCGAGGCTCGGGTCGGGTGCCAGCACCAGCTCGGCGGGAAGATTTTCTTCGGCGAGATAGCGCGCGACCGTCTCCGGCACCGCGGCGAACGAGTTCACCGGAGCCACCGTCGCCTGCACCTCTTCGGCCATCGCGACAAAGAGATCGATCCGAGCCCGATGGTCGAGTGCCGATGCCCGCGCGGGGATCAAGTTGCGCCCATGCGCCGTAACCCGCGCCCGCAACTCCGCTTCGCGTCCGGGGTCGAGCCGGCCTCGTTTGAGCGAGCTCCGGATGCCGCTGAGGATCTGCTCACGCGCCGCGGTCATTTCCCGGCGCCGCCTTTCTGCCGCTCGGCCCACAAGCTATGAAAGCTGCGGCCTTCCGGCGCCGGCATGTCGCGCACCGCGGTCCAGCCGGACGCCAACGGCAGCATGCGGAATCGACCGCGGCCGCGGCCGAGCCAACCGAGCGCGCGGCCGGCGAGCTCGACGAGCGCGTGATAAAAGGCCGGCCGCCGCGCCACCCACGCCCACAGAAAGAGGCCGGCTCGATAGACGGGCGGGTTCAGCTTCTCGGTAAATTCCCGCTCCCGCCAGTGCCGCATCATCTTTGGCAACGGGATCTTGACCGGACATACCTCCTCGCACCGCCCGCAAAAGGTCGAGGCGTTCGGCAGGTGGCCGGATTCTGCAATACCGATAAGGCTCGGTGTCAGCACCGCACCCATCGGGCCGGAATACACCCAACCGTAGGCGTGACCGCCGACCGCGGCATAGACCGGACAATGATTCATGCATGCCGAGCAGCGGATGCAGCGGAGCATGTCCTGGAACTCGCCACCGAGCAGCCGGCTGCGCCCGTTATCGAGCAGCACCACGTGATATTGTTCCGGGCCGTCGAGATCGCCCGGGCGGCGCGGGCCGGTCGACACCGTCGTATAGGCCGAGAATTCCTGGCCGGTGGCCGAGCGCGCCAGGAGGCGCAGCATTGTCGCTGCGTCCTCGAAGGTCGGCACGAGCTTTTCGAGGCTCGTCATCACGATGTGGACGCGCGGCAGGGTCTGGGTCAGATCGCCGTTGCCCTCATTGGTTACGATGATGCTCGATCCGGTCTCGGCGACCAGGAAATTGGCGCCCGTAATGCCGACATCGGCGGCGAGGAACTGCGGACGCAGCACCGCGCGCGCCTCGTCGCAGAGCTGGCGGGCCTCGGCGAGCGACCGCCCCGGATCGAGTGTGCGGTGCTCGGCGCGGAACGTGTCGGCAACCTGCTCTTTCATTAGATGGATCGCCGGCGCGATCAGATGGCTCGGCGGCTCGTGGCGCAGCTGGATGATGTACTCGCCGAGATCGGTCTCGACCGGGGTGATGCCGTTCTTTTCGAGGAATTCGTTCAGCCCGACCTCTTCGGCGATCATCGACTTGCCCTTGGTGACGATCCTGGCGTCAACCGAGCGGCAGATCTCCAACACTGCGGCGCGTGCCTCGTCGGGCGTCCGCGCCCAATGGACCCGGCCTCCCGAGGCCAGCGCGTTCTCTTCGAAGAGCTCAAGATAAAAGTCGAGATGCTCGAGCGTGTGGTCCTTGATCGATTTGCCGATTTCGCGCAAGGCCTCGAACTCGGGGAGCCGCTCGACGGCGAGGCGGCGGCGCTCGGGAAATCCGCTCCGCATCAGCGCCAGCGCCCGCTGCAGGTTGTCGTTGGCGAGACCGGCGCGGGCGTTCGCCTCGAAGGTGCGGCTGGTTGCGAGCATGCCTTATCGCGGCGCGCCGATCGGCGGCACGTCCTCGGTCGTGCCGGCGAGCACCTCGGCGACGTGACGGACCTCGATCCGCTGTCCGCGGCGATGGAGCTTGCCCGCGATGTTCAGCAGGCAGCCGAGATCTCCCGCCAAGACCGCCTCGGCCCCGGTCGCGACGATTTCGGCCTCCTTGTCGCTCACCATCTTATCCGAGATATCCGGGTATTTGACGCAGAACATGCCGCCAAAGCCGCAGCACACTTCCGCCCCCGGCAGCTCTCTCAGCCTAAGCCCTGCGACCGATGCGAGCAGCCGGCGCGGCTGGATCTTGACCCCGAGCTCGCGCAATCCGGAGCAGGCATCATGATAGGTTACTTCGCGATCCCAGCGTGCGGTGACCGCTTGCATCCCACAGATGTCGACGAGAAAAGAGACGAGCTCCCAGCTGCGGGCGGCCAGACGCTGCGCCCGCGGCAAGGCTGCCGGCTCATCGGCGAAGAGTTCGGGGTAATGCCGCCGGATCATCCCGGCACAAGAACCGGATGGGGCGACGACATGGTCATAGCCCTCGAACGCGTCGAGCACCTGCGAGGCAATCGTCTTGGCATCGGCGCGATCGCCCGAATTATAGGCCGGCTGGCCGCAGCAGGTCTGCGCGCGGGGGACCTCCACCATGCATCCGGCGTCTTCGAGCAGCTTGACCGCGGCAAAGCCGATTGTCGGCCGGAAGAAATCCACCAGGCAGGTTACGAAAAGCGCTACACGCATCGGGGTTCGGCCATCCTCGGAGGGTGTGCCTTCAGACTTCGCCGGAGCGATGTTTTTGCTCCCTGAGAGCCGCGCGGAATTCGTTGCTCGACGACAGCGATTTCGTTGTTCCTCGGGGTCGCAAATTTCTACCTACTTGATTGATTTAGCTGTAAATTATGAGAGATGGGTGGGGCATTTCGCAGCCTGTCGTCGCGATTTTCGTTGTATTTTGCTCGACGGAGTCACGGCTCGGGCAACCCGGGATAAGAGAAACGGAGACGATCGGCAACACTGCGCGGCAACAACAGGTAATAACGGCCGCGCGCGTTCATCACGCCGGCCCGCCACGCCGCGGCGTTACCCGTGCCCCAGAAGAGATCGCCGCGCACCGGGCCTTTGATCGCACCCCCGGTATCCTGCGCCACGACGAGTCGCCGCACGCTCTCGGCCGACGCGAAACGCTCATCCGCTTCGATCCAGATCGGGATGCCGAGGGCGATGAAGGACCGGTCGACCGCAAGGCTCCGCTGCGGCGTGAGCACAGCCCCTTGGGTGCCGATCGGGCCATCCCTCGACAGTTCGCGGAAGAACACATAAGAGGGGTTCTCTCGGCGCAGCGCGGCTCCCGCCTCGGGGTTCTGCTTCATCCAATCGCGGATCGCGGCCATCGTCACCGTGGCGCGCGGCATCACGCCGCGTTCGACGAGCAGTCGCCCTACCGCGACATAAGGCTGTCCATTCTGCCCGTCATAGCCGACCCGGACGGTGGTTCCGTTCCTCAGCCGAACTCTGCCCGAACCCTGGATCTCCAGAAAAAACGCGTCGATCGGATCGTCGACCCAGAGGAATTCGAGGCCCCGCCCGGAGAGCGCGCCATCCTCGATCTCAGCCCGAGAATAGCGGGCGGCAGCGCCGCGCTCGGGCGGTCGCCGGTAGATCGGGGTCTGATAATGCCCCCGACGCTGCCGCGACCCGTTCAGCTCGATCTCGTAGTATCCGGTGAACAGCCCTTCGCTCTCACCGTAATCGGCGACAGCAAGCGGGACGAAGGCCGTCTCGAAGAACCGGCGTGCCGCGGCGTCGTCCTCCAGCGGCAAAGCTGCTGCCGCCTGACACAGCTCTCGCCAAGCGCCGATCCGACCGTAGTCCGCGACGATCGGGCTTGCATCGAGCGCCGTTGGATCCGGCAGCGGCAAAAACCGAGCGCAGGATTTGAGAAAGGCCGGGATCACTGCTGCAAGCCGATCATCGGCCCATCCTTGGAGCCGGTCGAAAGCGACGGGGAAGAGCGTAAAGCGTGCCGGACCGGTGTCGCGGCTCAAACTCGCCGCCAGCAGTGTCAGACTGGCGAGCGCTGCAGCGCGCCGGAACCGTGACCTTCCTGGGCCCGGGGCGCGTTCAGTCGCTGCTCGTTGCGACGAGAACCCAGTTAGGATCAGTGGATCGAGTGTCTCGTGCAAAAGTCCAGTAATCAGTCTTCTCGACCGGCTGCCCCGGAGCGCCGTCGACGATACTCCCATCTACCGCGCGCGTCACATTGATCTGTCGC
The DNA here is from genome assembly GCA_035272665.1 of Allostellaceae bacterium. Lineage (GTDB taxonomy): Bacteria > Pseudomonadota > Alphaproteobacteria > ATCC43930 > CGMCC-115725 > AP-15. The sequence goes on along the minus strand of DATEQL010000324.1, from coordinate 6,353 downwards.
GAGACCAGCTTGAGCGTCACCTGTGCCGTGCGGCCAGCGAGTCCGGCTTCGACGACGTCGATATTGCCGAGCCGCTCGATGTGCGTTTCCAGTGTCTCCTTCGCGGCGGCCCGCTCATCGATCGCCATGGCGAAACGCTGAAAAACCTCGTCACTCAACAGCGGCCGCAAGGCTCCCTTGTCACCTCCTGCAAAGGCCGCGACGACCATCTCAAACGCGGTCCGGGCGCCCTCGATGAAATGCGCGGGGTCAAAATTCGGATCGGCGCGACGAATTTGGTTCAATCCCTCGGCGACCTTGTCCGCGGGAGGCGCATCGTCGGCAGGCTTTGCGGGGCGCTTATCGGTTTCAGCAAGCGTGACCAGCTTATCAGAGGCAGGCGCCGCACGCCGGACGAAAAGGTCGCGGCGCCGCTCGTTTCCCGTCCGCCGACCGAGAACGCTGCGAAGTCGCAGCACCAGAAACCCGGCGACCATCGCGAACAGGATGATGTCGTAATATTGAAACTCGCCCATCGCCTTTCGCGCCCTATCTCGCTCCTCGCAGCGCGCGACCCGGCTCTCACGCCACGACTTCGAGACAGATAGGGCGCCGGCACCGCCACGGCAAGCTCGACCGGTGGGGGTGCCGGTGCGAACCATTGATGCAGCCGGACAATCCATGCTAGCCAGCGGGCTCGGGCGGTCCTGACGGCGGCTCCCGGACGATGCGCGGAGCGCGCCGGCATTTCATCACACGCCCGGGAGAGCCCCATGGCGGAAGAGACGACAGGCAACGGCGCGAGCGGGACACCGACAACAAGCCCGCCCGGACCCCAGCAGTTGATTGTCAACGCGCAATACATCAAGGATCTGTCGTTCGAAAACCCGCGAGCGCCGCAAAGCCTGATCCAACAGACCGCACCACCCGAGGTCGAAATCAACGTTGACGTCAAAGCGAGCAACCTCGGCCCGGAGGTCTTTGAGGTCGTTCTGACCATCAATGCTACGGCGCGGGCAGAGGGCGAGGCGGTATTTCTAGTCGAACTCGCCTACGGAACGGTCGTTACGGTCAAGAATGCGCCGGCAGAGATGCTGCCGGCGTTGGTTCTGGTCGAGACGCCGCGCATCGTCTTCCCCTTCGCTCGTGCCGTCATCGCCAATGCGACGCGCGACGGCGGATTTCCGCCGCTGATGATCAATCCGCTCGATTTCGCCGAACTGTTGCGACGCCAGCAAGCAGATGCGCCAGCCCTCGGTTCTGCCGGCACCCCACCCGTGTGAACCTCACTGCTCGGTTAGCCAGAGCGGCTCGTTAATGGTTCTCAGCATCGCCAGGTGGGCTGCGAGTTCTTGCGAAGAGGGCGCATGCGGACGCGGTATCCGCACGATCCGCGCCACATCGATTGCGAGAGGCGCCGGGAGCGCGAAATCGAGCCCGGGCTGACGTCCGCCGAGCAGTTCGAGGTAGACAGCTGCCAGCAGACCGCAATCGATCTCCGCCCCATGTTCGACTCGGCTCGAGAGGTCGATCGCAAACCGGCGACACAGTGCGTCTAAGCTCGCCGGGGAGCCAGGGAAGCGACGGCGCGCCATCGCCAGCGTATCGACATAACCCGAGGTGATCGGTTCGTGTTGCAGGCGAGCCAGCTCCGCATTCAGAAAAGCAAGGTCGAATTCGGCATTGTGGATCACCAAAGGGTCTGAGCCGATGAACCGGAGGAGTTCGTCCAGGATTGCGGCGAACGGCGGCTGATGCATGAGGAATTCTGCAGTCAAGCCGTGGACGGCGAGCGCATCCTCCGGCACGTCGCGCTCAGGATTGACGTACCGGTGAAAACACCGGCCGGTCGGGACGTGGTGAACTAGCTCGACACAGGCGACCTCGACGATCCGATGTCCCTCGCGCGGATCGAGGCCCGTCGTTTCAGTGTCCAACACGACCTCGCGCATCATCCCCTCCGCCGCGGCTTTCGGAACGCGCGCCGCCGCCCGTGGGCGCGCCACGATCCCTCATCGCGCAAGAGTCTGACGATCGCCCGCAACCGGCGCAAGCTCAGGCTTCGGCTCAAGCCGGTCGGAACGACGAAATCGGCACGCCGACGTTTCTCCCGATCCGGCATCTGATTGCCCAATATTGCCGTGAAGCGCCTTTCGGTCATGCCGCGCCGCCGCAATACCCTTTGGCGCTGCACTAACCGAGGCGCGGAAACAACGAGAACGTAATCGCAGCGGCGCTCGCTGCCGCTCTCGAAGAGGAGCGGTATATCGAGCACCACGATCGGCTCCCTCCGCGCACGGGCGAAAGCAAGGAACCGCTTTTCGCCGGCGGCAACCATCGGGTGGATGATCCGCTCGAGCCGGGAAAGAGCCAGGGCGTCTGAGAAGACGCTCTGCCCGAGGATCGCGCGATCGATCCCGCCATCGGCCGCGCGAACGCCGGGAAACGCAGCAGCAACCGGATCCACCGCGTCACCGCCCGGCGCCAACAGCCGATGAACCACGCGATCGGCGTCGAAGAGCGGGACCCCGAGCCGCTGCAGCGTCATCGCCGCAGTGCTCTTGCCCATCCCGATCGAGCCCGTCAGGCCGAGAACGATCACCGCGCCGGCGCCAAGCTCGCGAGCATTGCGGCTCGCAGCTCACCGCTAACCCGTACCGGTGCACCAAACCAGGCTTCGAATCCGGGTCGGCCCTGATGCAGCAGCATACCGAGGCCGTCGACGACTGCGTGACCGCGCCGGCGCGCTGCCGAGAGAAGAGCCGTTTCGAGCGGGACATAGACGATGTCGACAACCGGGGCCGCCACTGGCAATGGCGAAAGATCGATCATGAGCGGCGGCTCCCCCGCCATACCGAGGCTCGTCGTATTGACGAGGAGCCCCGCATCGCGTTGGACCGTGGTCACCTTATCCCATGGATGGATCGTGATTCTTGTATTGTGCATCGAAAGATCGCTTGCCACCGCCTCCGCACGGACGAGTGTCCGATTGACAACGCGGACCTCGGTGACGCCGGCGTCGCCGAGTGCCGCAACAACCGCCCGCGCTGCGCCGCCGGCCCCTAGGATCACGGCCGGTCCTGCCGCCGGCTTCCAATCCGGCAGAGCCTCGCGCAGGTTCTCACGAAAACCGAACACATCCGTATTACGCCCTTCGAGGCTGCCTTCCGGTCCAACGACGATGGTGTTTACCGCACCGATCCGGCGGGCGAGCGGCTCGACGCGGTCAAGCACCGAGAGCGCCGCCTGCTTGTGCGGAATCGTCAAATTGCAACCCCGAAAGCCGAGAATTGGCAGCGCTCGCAGCGCCTGCTCGATATGCTGCGGCCGCACCGGTAGCGGCACATAGGCACCGTCGACCCCGGTCTCATCGAGCCAGAAGCCATGCAGCAATGGCGATCGGGAATGGGTCACCGGCCATCCCATGATGCCGGCAAGCCGAGTGGTCCCAGTAATCATCATGATATCGTAGATTGTAGGGCGCCCGATTACGAAGGAAGCGCGCCGCGAGAGCGCAAGAAGCAAAGGAGTTCGAGAAGCGGCAGCCCAAGGATTGCAAAGTAATCGCCTTCGATGTCTGCAAAGAGCTGGATCCCTCTTCCCTCGAGCCGATAGGCGCCCACAGTCCCGAAAATTGCCGTCCCTTCAGCATCGAGGTAGGCGTCGAGAAACGCCTCGCTGAATTGTCTCATGGTCAGCTTTGGGGAGCTCACGCCATGCCAGAGGCGATCTTCATTCCGGACGACGCAAGCGGCGGTAACCAGCTGGTGGGCGCGGTCCCGCAGGGCCTGAAGCTGAACACGCGCTTCGCCAAGACCCTCCGGTTTGTCGAACCACACATTACCGCACACAAGAATCTGGTCCGCGCCGACAACAAGAGCGTGTCGATGGTTTTCCGCCACTTGCCGCGCTTTGGCCTCCGCGAGGGCAAGCGCGCAGTCGGCGGCAGCACCCCGTCGACCTGAAAGGCGCTCTTGATCGCCCCCTCATCGACCAGGGGCGCTTCGACTTGGACTCTGAGCCCTGCAGCAGCAAGCAACCTGGCCCGGGCCGGGCTCGCCGAAGCAAGAATCAAACGCTCACCCATCCGCACCGTGCCGACGCGCCAACAGCTTCATGATCGCCGCAGCAGTCTCCTCGATCGAGCGGCGGGTCACGTCGATAACCGGCCAATGTCGTTCGACAAAGACCCGCCGTGCCTCACGTACCTCGGTCCGCACCGCATCAATATCAGTATATTCGGTGGAATGTTCATGATGCAGCACATCCAATCGGTTGCGACGCAGCTGAATCAACCGCTCGGGATCATTAGTCAACCCGACGATCAGCGGGTGCTTCGCAGCGAGCAGTTCGGCCGGCAGCGGCACTCCAGGCACAAAGGGAACGTTTGCTGCCTTGATGCCGCGGTTCGCAAGATAGAGGCAGGTTGGGGTCTTCGAGCTGCGCGACACACCCACGAGGCAGACATCCGCGTCGTCGAGGCCCCAGCTGGATTGCCCGTCATCGTGGTTGAGAGCGAAGGTCATGGCATCGATTCGGGCGAAATACTCGTTGTCAAGGAGGTGTTGTTTGCCCGGCAACCCCCGGCTCTGACGACCGAGATAAGACGCCAGCGCACCGATGACAGGATCGAGGACCGGGATCGCCGGCACCTGGACTCGGCGGCAGCCCTCCTGGAGCAACTGACGAAGGACATCGCTGACCAAGGTGAAGAGAACGACACCCCGGTTGGCCTCGACCCCGGCGATGACCCGCTCGATCTGACCGCGCGTCCGCACCATGCTCCAGACATGCTCGACCGGCTGCGCCCCGTCGAATTGCACGAGGCAGGCTCGAGCCACCGAATGCACGGTCTCTCCGGTAGAATCGGAAACAAGATGGAGATGAAATCGAGTCACAACGGTCAAACCGACAGAGCCGAAGGCATCCACCGAAGAATGTGCATTGTTCGACCGCCGCCCGGGAAAAACCGACCCCTCGACGCTCGGTGCCCGATTGATCCCCCTTTTTCCTCGGATACTCCGCTGTTTGGCCGGCTTTTTCTCGGAGTTTTCGACGTCAACAAAAGACGGGGATAACCCTGATCGCTTTGCGTATCGTCCCTGACTTTCATTTCTTCCACAGCCATAGGATCCCTCGCCTTGTTGGCACAACCTTCATTGTTGTCCCCCGCTCATCCGTTTATCGTCTCGTCGACAGACCCTATGGAGAACATTCTTGGATTCTTCTGATCCCCGATATCCACAATCACTATCTACCTACCACCTCTTATAAAGAAATATGATTGAAGAGGGCATTGCCTTGACGTCGAGCGGCAAAACCAAGCCTCTCTTGCGCGCCCTCGCGGGGGAGACACTGCCGCAACCACCTTGGTGGTTGATGCGGCAAGCCGGGCGCTACCTGCCCGAATACCGTGCGGTTCGCGCAAAGGCCCACGATTTCGTCGAACTGTGTCTTACCCCGACGCTCGCCGCCGAGCTGACGCTGCAACCGGTTCGACGCTACGGCATGGATGCGGCTATCCTGTTCTCCGACATCCTGATGGTGCCTTATGCCCTCGGCCAAGGTCTGACCTTTCGGGAAGGGGAGGGACCGATCCTCGAACCGATTGAAGATCAGACCGGCATTGCGGGACTCTACCTCGGTCGAATGATTCCCCGCCTTGAACCCGTTTTCGAAGCAGTTCGTCGGGTTGCCCAAGCCCTCGACCCGCAGACGACATTGATCGGCTTTGCAGGCTCGCCATGGACCGTAGCGACTTACATGGTCGAAGGCCGGTCGAGCCGGGAATTTCGACAGGTCAAAAGTTGGGCCTATCGCGACGAGCTAGGTTTTGACGCGCTAATCGACCTGTTGGTCGAGGGGACAGTCGAGTTTCTCGCTGCTCAGATGGCTGCTGGCGCCGAGGTCGTGCAGCTGTTCGACAGTTGGGCGGGCATCCTCCCTGAACCTGCGTTCGAGCGCTGGGTGATCGAGCCGACGAGGCGCATCATTTTGGCGCTGAAACGCCGCTTCCCCGACCGTCCGGTCATCGGCTTTCCGCGAGGCGCAGGTGTTCTTTACGAGCGGTACATCGTCGAGACCGGGGTCAACGGAGTTGGGCTCGATTCGATGATACCGGCTGCGCACGCCCGCGCGCGGCTTCAACCGCTGGCCACGATCCAGGGTAATCTCGATCCGGTGCTGCTGCTGACGGGCGGCGCCGCTCTCGAGGCTGCGGTGAATGACCTGCTGCGGGCGCTCGGAGGCGGCCCGTTCGTGTTCAACCTCGGGCATGGTGTGCTGCCGGAAACCCCCCCTGAAAATGTCGCAGCCCTCGCCCGCCTGCTAGCTGGGTCGAACGGTATCGCATGACATGGCGCGGGTGGCGGTCG
>DATEQL010000323.1:0-2000 GCA_035272665.1 Allostellaceae bacterium | reverse complement strand
CCGCGCTCGCCCTCCTTCTCGACCTTGGTGACATCGCCGTAATAGGAGCGGTACATCGGATGCCCCTTGGCGCGCAATGTCTCGAAGGTCCAGACGACGTCCTCCGGCGTCATCGGGGTCCCGTCGTGAAACCGCGCCTCCTTGCGGATCGTGTAGAGCACCGAGAGCCTGTCGGGAGCGAGCTCGACGGTTTCGGCGACGAGCCCGTACTCGCTGGCGGGCTCGTCCTCGGACCCCACCGTCAGAGTGTCGAAGATCGCGCCGATTCCGGCTGCGGGCACGCCTTTGATCACAAAAGGGTTAAGCGTGTCGAAGGTGCCGATCGCCGAGGAGCGCATTGTGCCGCCCTTCGGGGCGTCCGGATTGACATAATCGAAATGCTTGAAGTCCGGACCGTATTTCAGATCGCCGAACAGCGACATCCCGTACTGCGCCGCGGCTTGCGCAGCGGCGGCGAAGAGCAGTGGGAAGATGAGGCCGAGTATTATTGCAGGCGCTCTGCGCATGACCTAATCTCCGCGCGATTTTCTCAGCCGTAGAGCAAACCGAGCGCCGCCTGATGAGCGCGGCGATCGCCGGCAACGAGAATGCGGCCGTCGGAGCCGAGGTCGAGGCGTTCTCCCCGCCAATCGGTGGCGACACCCCCTGCCCCTTCGACGATCGGAACCATCGCGCAGAAATCGTACGGCTTCAGGCTGGCTTCAAGGACGAGGTCGACAAACCCGGTGGCAACCAAACCGTAGGCGTAGCAATCGGCGCCGAAGCGCGTCAGCTTGACCGCCGCAGAGACCCGCGCAAAGGAAGCGGCGTCTTCCCCCTTGAACATGTCGGGTGTCGTGGCGAACAGGGTCGCACCGTCGAGCGTGGCGCAGCCCCGGCATCGGATCGCCGTGCCGTTTAGAGTCGTCGGGCGGCCCGTCGCGCCGACCCAGCGCTCCCGCGATATCGGCTGGTCAATGACGCCGAGGACCGGATGCCCGAGGCGGGTAAGCGCGATCAAGGTGCCGAACAGCGGGACCCCGCTGATAAAGGATTTGGTCCCGTCGATCGGATCCAAGGTCCAGACGAACTCGGCATCCTCGCGCACCCGACCGAACTCTTCGCCAAGGATGCCGTGGTCGGGAAACCGCGCCTCTATCAATACCCGCATCACCGCTTCGGCCGCGCGGTCGGCGGCGGTCACCGGGGTCAAATCGGGCTTGTCGTCGATCGTAATGGGTTTGCGAAAATTTGGGCGGATTTCGGCGCCGGCCGCATCGGCCAGGCGCAGCCCAAAAGCGACAAAGGCGTCGAGCTCGATCTCGGGCACCGGCCTATTTCAGCGTGTCGAGATAGGCGATGACATCGGCGCGATCCTGCACTTTGGGGAATCCGGCGAAGGTCATCTTTGTCCCCTTGGCAAAGGATTGCGGACTATAGAGCCATTGGTTCAGCTTTTCCGGATCCCATTTCTGGCCTTTGTCCGCCTGCAACGCCGCAGAGAACTGATAGTTCGGGACCGCGGCGATCCCCTCCTCGGTAACGTCCCAGAGGTTCGGGCCGATCTTGTTCGCACCGCCCTTGTTGAAGGTGTGGCAGGTGTTGCAAATCTTGGTCAGCTGCTCACCCCGTTTGGGGTCGGCGTTGGCGAGCAGCGGCTCGATCGGCTCGAGCTTTGCCGCCGCGGGTTGCTCCGCAGGCGCGGCCGCCAACTGCTCGGCGCCGGCCGGGAGGAAGACCGGCCTTTCGAGCGACTTCGGACGGACAAGTTCGCTCGAGAGAATCCCCGCCGCCATCGCGACGATCATTGCCGTCAGCACGGAGGCGATTATCTTGTTCCACTCGAACGACGACATCGACAACCTTTCCCCCCTAAGCGGTGATGCATTATCATGCTTCCGGCGTTCCACCGAACCGGTCATGTTGTCGCTACCCGATCGGCTGCCGAGACAGCCCGTGACCAGAGCTGCGCCACAGAACCCGATTATCCTGATCCCCGCCCGGCTCGCCGCCAGCCGCCT